>CACXBO010000143.1 GCA_902765975.1 Oscillospiraceae bacterium | reverse complement strand
TTTCGTTATACCCCTTTCGCACGCCCAGTCAACTGCGGATGCGTAGTATGAGTCTGCAGGAACATCGGTAAATATCCCGGATTCATTCGGCGCAGGCTTTCCCATTGACCTCCACAGCATTACTACAAAATCGCATCTTTTCAGCTTTCCGTCGGGATTAAACTTTCCTGAGCCTGTGCCTGACACTATTCCCTCGCGGTATAGCGACTCAACGTATCCGCTCGACCAGTGAGTCCTTAGGTCTGAAAATGAGCAGTATATTCCCGTCTTATATTCTTTTGACATCTCTCCGAGAGTAACCGTTAGTATTCCTTCCCTGCCCGGCAGACCGGTTACTACGTATTCGCCTTCTTCGGAGATAAAGCCGACGTTTGGCGAAACGGAAAAAATAAACCCGATTTCGTCAAAGCTGACGCTTCGCCCGTACACTTTGAATTGTCCGGAAAACGAGAGATCGCAGCCCTCCTCAAGGTCTGTAAGCACTGGAGCCTTTCCTGTAACCTCATCGAGCAGCGTAAAATCGGCGCTTAACTCAGAAACGATATGTATGCTCGCTCTTCCTTTTATACCTGTACCCGACGTTATCTCAACAGTGTCCGTTCCCTCCGCAGCTCCCGCCTTGTATATCCCGTCAGTTACCGAGCCAAGTCCGGACGATATAAAGCTCGTATTAGCGTTTTCAAGGTCAAGAACATTTAGACCGTCGTCCGTAAAAATGCAGTGAAGCTCCATCGAAGAGCCTCTGAGCAGAAACACTCCGTCCTCCTTAAGGTGGGCTCTGACGGGAACGCCCTCTTTTTTTACGTCCGCAACAAGCAGAATAAAGGCTCCGCAGCTTCGCTCCGTAACGCCCGACGGCTTGTTTACTACCTGCGCCGTATTCATTCCGGGCAGTTTTACGGCAAAAGTCGTCGAGCCGCCGCCGTCGAGATTAACCGCAAATTTCAGCTTCTTTGATTGCAGATCCTTTGCAAGATTGAGCATATTTGCGCCGGCAGAATAACCGCTCTGCTTGCCGTCAAGCGCATAAATGATAAGCTCACCGTCAAAGCCTACTCCTACCGCAGTTCTCGGATTTGTAGACTGTATCGCTTCGTCCCATGCCTTCTGATCTGTGATCTCTCCGTCGCTTACAAGCAGGTCTCCGCAACCGACTGCCTGTATAGCGCCTTTTAGCCGCTCGTCAGCGCAGTCAAAGCTCAGAGTTACCGTATCGCCGACAGTGAATTTATCTCTGATATCGTCGCGCATTGAGGTGGCGTCGCAGGTGAGAACAGCTTTCCCCTCGCCTATCTCGTAATCATCGCCCTCCGGAATAACGCTGTCAACCTCGTATATAACTTCAGAGCAGAGCCTGTACTCCCCGCTTTTAACCTTAAATATAACAGCCCAACCATCTGAAAACGTGTGAGTTCTGTCTGAGAAGTCCTCCGTCATCAGGTAGAGACCTCCCCCGTTGTTTCTTCCCTTATTGAAGTGTTTGAAAGAAACGGTTTCGCAACTTCCGTCCGGCTTTTGTATATTTAGTCTTGGCTTTATTGATGTTTTTTCAAGAAAGAAATAACCGTTTTCATCCAAAGCAAAGATGTTTTCATCCTCAGGTCCGGACTTGAATATCCCGTTTTCTATGGAAATGCCGAGAGGCATTTGATTACGGTATGCGAAATAGTCCGAATTAACTCCGCCAACAACTGTTTTTCCGAGTGATTCGTAATATGAAATCGCCTCGGTTAGAGTCATTCCTCCGTAGACCTTGTCGCAGGGCATAAAAACCGGATATACCGAACTGTTCGGTCTCAACGTAAGAATAAAAGCCTCTTCCCTGTTTCCGAGAGCGTTGAACGATATCTCGTTCGTGTATGTAAAGCCTTCGAGAAGCTCGAAGGTGTTTTCGTAAACGGCATTTCCCGTTCCGCCTCCAGCCGCCGACACACGTCCGGCAAAGAACGATATCAGTATCACAGCCGCAAGGAGCACAGCCTTGATTCTCATTTTATTCCTCCGATCCAATAATCATTCGTCAAGCAAGCTAAGCAGTTCCTCCTCGGAGATTACCGGGATGCCAAGCTCATTTGCTTTCGTAAGCTTAGAGCCGGCAGCTTCGCCCGCTACAACGTAGCTCGTCTTTTTAGAGACAGAGCCGGAAACTTTGCCTCCCGCCTTCTCGATAAGGTTCTTTGCCTCATCCCTTGCCATCGACGGAAGGGTGCCGGTCAAAACGAAAGTCTTCCCTGCAAGTTTTGTGCCGGAAGCTTCTTCTTTCGACATTGTATTTACTCCCGCCTCCACAAGCCGCGATATCAGATGCCCGGACTGAGGCGAGGCAAACCACTCGACAATGTATTCCGCTGTAACTTCCCCTATATCATTGACTGCCGTAAGGTCAAAAATGTTCGCCTCTTTAATTTTTTCCAGCGAGCCAAACGCCCTCGCAAGAGCTTTAGCGGCGCTTTGCCCAACCTGAGGTATACCAAGAGCACATAAAAGCCTTGAAAGGTCGTTTGATTTTGATTTTTCTATAGCAGCAAGCAGCTTTTCGGCCGATCTCTTGCCAAGCCCCGGAAGAGCAGCTAACTCCTGTCCGTCCAGATAGTACAGGTCGCCTGCGGATTTGATTATTCCTTTATCTATAAGAAGAGCCACAATAGATTCTCCGAGGCCGTCAATATCCATTGCCTCACGGGATACGAAATGAACTATATGCCTCAAACGCTGAGCAGGACACTCAGCCCCCCTGCACCTGACGGCGACTCCGCCGTCGTCTCGGCTCACCGGCTCGCCGCAAACCGGACAGGTCTTGGGAAACTCGTATTTTTTTGCTTTCTCCGGTCTCTTATCCGAAACAACGCGAAGTATCTCAGGTATTATCTCGCCCGCTTTTCTTATTACTACAGTGTCGCCTATACGTATATCCTTCTCGCTTATAAAGTCAGCGTTATGGAGGGTGGCGTTCGTTACCGTAGTTCCTGCAAGACGTACAGGTTTTACAACCGCCTTAGGCGTAAGCACTCCAGTTCTCCCCACCTGAATAACGATGTCAGTTACCTCGGTTTCCTTTTCCTCGGGAGGATACTTGAACGCTACTGCCCACCGCGGAGCCTTCGCAGTGCTTCCGAGCTCTCTTCTTGCAGAAAGGCTGTTAACCTTTATAACGGCTCCGTCTATATCGTAATCGAACTCTTCTCTGTTCTCTCCGATATATGCAATTCTTTCCTTAACACCATCCAGACTTCTGTATTCCCAGTGAGGAACAGTACGAAAACGCAGTTTCTTCAAAAACTCAAGGCTTTCGGAATGTGTTTTGAACGAAAGCTCGCCAGCAGTCTGCACGTTGAATACTACGATATCGAGCTTTCTCTCCGCCGCGATTTTCGGATCAAGCTGGCGAAGTGAGCCTGCCGCGGCATTTCTCGGATTTGCAAAGAGCGGCTTTTCCTCCGCCTCTCTCTCGGCATTGAGCTCACGGAACACTTTTTTCGACATATATACCTCGCCTCTCACGATGAGATGCGCGGGAGCTCCATCAAGCTTAAGCGGCAGACTTTTTATCGTTTTCAAATTTTCCGAAACATCCTCTCCCGTAACTCCGTTGCCTCTCGTGGCCCCCTGTACGAAAACTCCGTTCTCATATCTGACCGCTACAGATAGCCCGTCGATTTTCGGCTCTACGTCAAACTCCGCGTCCGGCAGAGCTTTTCCTGTCTTATCAAGAAATTCCGACACTTCGTCATACGAAAAAACGTCCTGAAGGCTCTCCAACGGCACTTCGTGGCTTACCGAAGCAAAAGATTCAACTGCCTTTCCGCCCACTCTCTGAGTCGGTGAATCAGGTGTAACGAGTTCCGGATACTCCTTTTCAAGATTCTCAAGCTCTCTTAATAGCCTGTCGTATTCATAATCCTGAAGTGTTGGAGCATCCTCAACGTAGTACTTATAATTTGCCTCGTTCAAAATGCTTCTCAGCTCTTCTATCCTGTCTTTCGCTTCCATTTTTCTCTCCCTTTATTACATACTTGCGTAAGTATTCGGAACTCTTCCGACGATTATTGTCTCGCATACAGTTATTTCAGTATCGACCCTGTCCCATCTGTCTCGGTATCCAGCCAGCAAAATACCGAGGCTTACCTCTACCTCCATTATCATTCTGTGTCTTGTTTGATTTATACCTGCCGAGGAGAATTCGTTTCTCAATTGAGCCGACACGTTGGTTATTGATAGAATATCTACGGATATTTTCGGGCCCTTTCCGGAGAGCAGCGTGCCTCCTATGAGCGTTCCGAGCGGTATCTCAACACGGGTCACATTCTTATCGGCAAAACGCTTAACAACTTCTCTCGTAATATCAGACTGCAGATAATTCACATTCGCCATATTTGTAAGAAGCGCTGTAATATTCCCCTCCGAGTCTTTTTCCAGAGTAACCAGATCTGAATAATCCACTTCTCCGTCCATGACTTTCTCGGTTATAACGTCGTTTACGGTAATTGTAATCACGTCGGTAGCCTCAGCGATAGCAAGTTCTACTACCATCGAGCCGATATTGGAAATAACATACGCTATAAGAACTATCATAACAGCTATAAGAGAAAAAGCCAAAATCGCCGCAGGTCTCCTTATTCTGCTCCTTATCCTGCTTCCGAGTCTGCGCACTCTGCCTCCCGGCATATATATCACCTCATGTGAGATTATATGCAAAAAGGCGTGTCCAAAAAACTGTTAACTCTCCAAAAGCTCCTGAACCGCTCTCATTATGCCAAGCTTTCCAGATTCATAGGTTAGTCCTCCCTGCAAAAATGCGGTGTAGGGCTCGCGCATCGGACCGTCGCAGCTCAGCTCGATCGAAGCGCCCTGAACAAAAGCTCCCGCCGCCATAATAACCTGGTCGTCATAGCCCGGCATATCCCACGGGATCGGGGTAACATAAGAATCTACGGGAGATCCCGACTGTATTCCCCTGCAAAAGCGCTGAAGCAGTTCAGCGCTTCTCAAATCAACGGACTGGATAATATCAAACCTCTTTTCCGAAGAAGGCGGATCAGCTCTGTAACCCGTAAGCTCGAGCATTCTCGCGCAGAATACGGCGGTTTTTAGGGCCTGAGCAGTGACGTGCGGAGCGTTCAGAAGTCCCTGATAAAAGAGCCTGTAGCCCGGCTCGTAAGAACCGCACTCTCCGCCTATTCCTGGAACGGTAAGGCGCATTGCAGCGGCGTCTACGAGGTCCTTTCTTCCTACGACGTAGCCTCCGGTGGGCGCAACTCCTCCTCCGGGATTTTTAATAAGTGAGCCGGCGCACAGGTCCGCACCGAGTTCAATCGGCTCGCGCTCTTCGGTGAATTCTCCGTAGCAGTTATCGACAATGACTGCCGCACGCGGATTAACAGAGTGTACAATATCTGATATCTCCCCTATAATTTCGGCGGAAAGCGTCGGTCTTGAAGCATAGCCTCTCGATCGCTGAACGGTTACTGCTGCCACCTTCGGATCAGACGCCGCTTTTTTTATGGCTTTGACGTCCGGTCTGCCATCCTGCGCCAGCGGGACCTCGCTATACTCGATCCCGTAGTACCTCAGCGTCCCAGGATAGTTTCCAGAAATACCGATTGCCGTCTGAAGTGTGTCGTAAGGCCTACCCGTGACAGAAAGCAGTATGTCTCTGGGTCTGACTGCGGAAAAAAGCGCCGCTGTAATAGCGTGAGTTCCGTTCACAAAGTTGGGACGCACAAGAGCCGCCTCGGCCTTAAAAAC
>CACXBO010000142.1 GCA_902765975.1 Oscillospiraceae bacterium | reverse complement strand
TACAACCGCTTCATCTATCGGATGGAATACATGATGAGAGTTGGCAAAGAAAAGGGATATGACCTGATTTCTTTTATGGGGCCATAAAGGACGCTGTTCTGGGGAGGTATTAAGTGATGGATTTACAAAGGCGTGATTGGGTATAGAGGGGGAATACATCACCGGAGTAAGTGCATCCGGTGAACGGAGCGACCAGCTTACTCTCATACCGTTTATGGAGAATCTTCGCAATCATGGCATAGAATACAGAGATGTAACAGCAGATGCCGGATATGAAATAGAATTTGAAAATTGTTAACTATGATTGTATCAACCACTTAAACTCGGTAAATTTGTACAATATGCAGTGTTGACAAAGTCCGCCGGTTTCTGCTATATTATGTGAGATAAATCTTTAAGGCGATACTGTGATATCGGCAAGATTGACTATAGCTTCCACGTCGTATAGTTGCGCCTTGCCGTTTGCGGCAGGGCTTTTTTTTGGAGGCGACGGATATGCTGAACATATTTGAGCTGAATAAATCCCCGGAGTTTATCCCCACTGTTTCGGTGGAGTCGCTTTCCCATTTTTCCAAAAGTGAATATACCGTTTTTCCCGGCTTCTGCGATGTGCACGTTCATTTTCGCGAGCCGGGTTTTTCTTATAAGGAGACGATAAAGTCGGGCACGTCTGCCGCGGCTCACGGAGGCTATACGGACGTCTGCACGATGCCGAATCTTAACCCCGTGCCGGATAATAAAGAGCATCTGCAGCGCCAGTTGGATATTATTTATTCAGACGCGGTCATAAACGTATTCCCTTACGGAGCGATCACCGTTAACGAAATGGGACAGGAGCTCTCCGATATGGAGGACATCGCTGAATCGGTAATAGCTTTTTCCGACGACGGTCGCGGCGTCCAGTCGGAGGATGTTATGCGGGAGGCTATGCTGAGAGCCAAAGACCTCGGAAAGCTCATCGTCGCTCACTGCGAGGTAAACTCACTGCTTCACGGCGGTTATATTCACGAAGGCGCATATGCGAGGGCGCACGGACACAGAGGTATACCGTCCGAAAGCGAGTGGCGTCAGATAGAACGCGACTGCCGCCTTTCTCTTGAAACCGGCTGCGCTTATCATGTCTGTCATATCTCGACAAAAGAGAGCGTTGAAATCATAAGAAAGGCGAAGGCTGAGGGAGCCGACGTAAGCTGCGAGACTGCGCCTCATTATCTGCTCCTCGACGAAAACGATATAGAAGAGGACGGCAGATGGAAGATGAATCCGCCGCTCCGCTCAAGAGAGGACAGAATTGCACTTATTGAAGGCGTAAAGGACGGAACTATCGACTGCATAGCGACAGATCACGCTCCACACTCCAAAGACGAAAAGTCTCTCGGTCTCGAAAAAAGCGCGTTCGGAATCGTGGGAATAGAGACAGCCTTTCCGCTTCTTTACACGGGACTCGTAAAGAAGGGTGAAATAAGCCTTGAAAAGCTTATCGAGCTGATTTCTGTAAATCCCAGAAAAAGGTTCAACATACCCCTTTCAAACAGCTATACCGTATGGGATTTAAATGCGGAATACAGCATAGATACCGACGCCTTTCTGTCGAAAGGCAGATCAACGCCCTTTGAGGGCAAAAAAGTGTTCGGAAAATGTTTGCTCACGGTATGCGATGGAAAAATCGCTTACAGAGCAGAGGAGGAATAAAAAATGGCAAAGAGAACAGATATCAAGAAGGTGCTTATAATCGGCTCCGGTCCTATAGTCATAGGTCAGGCGGCGGAGTTTGACTATGCGGGAACGCAGGCGTGCCTTGCTCTAAAAGAGGAGGGCTACGAGGTCATACTTGTAAACTCAAATCCTGCGACTATTATGACGGATACTTCTATTGCGGACAAGGTATATATGGAGCCGCTGACCCTTGAATACGTCGCAAAAATACTCAGATACGAGCGTCCCGACGCAATAGTACCGGGTATAGGCGGTCAGACAGGACTTAACCTCGCCATGCAGCTTGAGAAGAAAGGCGTTCTCAAGGAGTGTGGGGTCGAGCTTCTCGGAACCTCAAGCCGCTCAATAGAGCGCGCAGAGGACAGGGAACTGTTCAAGGAGATGTGCGAGTCTATCGGCGAGCCCGTTATTCCCTCCGAGATTACCTACGGCATTGAGGAGGCAAAATCTGCTGCCGAGCGGATCGGATATCCGGTTGTTCTGCGCCCTGCATTTACTCTCGGCGGGACAGGCGGCGGTTTTGCAAATAACGAGGAAGAGCTAATTGAAATCGGCACGAACGCCTTCCGTATGTCTCCCGTTCACCAGGTGCTTGTCGAGAAGAGCGTCAAGGGTTATAAGGAAATAGAATTTGAGGTCATGCGCGACTCAAACGATCACGCGATAACGATTTGCGGAATGGAGAATGTCGATCCTGTCGGCGTTCACACGGGCGACAGCATTGTCGTCGCTCCAATTCTCAGCCTTTCAGAGCACGATCTGAAAATGCTGAACGACAGCGCTATCAAGATAATTCGTGAGCTGAAGATAGAGGGCGGCTGCAACGTCCAGTTTGCGCTTGACCCGAATTCATCGACCTATTATCTTATCGAGGTCAATCCCAGGGTATCCCGTTCGTCCGCTCTCGCTTCAAAGGCCTCCGGCTACCCCATTGCAAGAGTAACCGCTAAGATAGCTCTCGGCATGGCGCTTGAAGATATACCGGTTGCCGGCGGAACTGCGGCTATTGAGCCGAGTCTCGATTATATCGTAGCAAAATTTCCCCGTTTTCCCTTTGATAAATTCGCAGACGCGACCAACGCGCTCGGTACTCAGATGAAGGCTACCGGCGAGGTAATGGGCATTGGCTCGACGCTCTCCGAATGCCTTTTGAAATCCGTCCGTTCCCTTGAGACCGGAGTTTGTCATTTCCACCTCCCGAAATTTGACTCTTATTCTGTAGACGAGCTGCTGGCTTACGTTTCGGAATTCAGAGCCGATAACGTCTACGCCGTATTTGAGCTGTTGCGAAGGGGCGTAAGCGTTGAAAAGCTGCACGAGGTCACGATGATTACCGAACTGTTTCTCGATTGCTTCAAGGGCATAGTCGAGATGGAGGAGCTCCTTAAAGCAAAGCCTCACGATGAAAAAACGCTGCTTTCGGCAAAGACTATCGGCTTTTCGGATAAGTATATCGCCGGGCTCTGGAATATGGAAGAGACCGCGCTCTATAAGCTCAGAAAGTCGAAAGGTATGACACCGGTATTCAGAATGGTGGATACGCTGCATACCGGAAAATACATTGCCTATCTCTATTCGACTTATCTCAACCTTATTGACGGCTCCTGCAAAAACGAATCCCGCCTCACTGATAAAAAGAAGATAGTCGTTCTTGGAGCAGGTCCTATAAGAATAGGGCAGGGCGTTGAGTTCGATTACTCCACCGTCCACGCAGTTCAGACGATAAGGCGCGAGGGATTCGAGGCGATCATAATAAACAACAACCCGGAGACTGTCTCAACAGACTATACGACGGCGGACAAGCTCTATTTTGAACCGCTGACGCCCGAGGACGTTATGGCGATACTCGATTATGAAAATCAGGAGGGCGTCATCGCCTCGCTCGGCGGGCAGACTGCGATCAATCTTGCAGAGCCGTTGATGGAGCGCGGCGTCAAGATAATAGGCACTGACTGCGATGCCATCGAAAGGGCGGAGAACAGAGACAGCTTTGAAAAGATACTCGTTGAGCTCGGTATCCCTCAGCCCAGCGGAAGGGCTGTAACGAACGTCGAGGACGGCATAAAGGCCGCCTCAGAGATAGGTTATCCCGTTCTGGTTCGCCCCAGCTTCGTCCTCGGAGGCAGGGCAATGCAGATTGTCGCAAACGAGGAGCAGCTCCGCAGATATCTGCGCTCTGCAGTCGAGATCGACGCGGACAAGCCCGTACTCGTCGACAAGTATATCCAGGGCAGAGAGGTCGAGGTTGACGCCGTCTGTGACGGACGCGACGTTTTCGTGCCCGGTATCATGGAGCTTGTGGAGCGCACAGGAATCCATTCCGGAGACTCAATAAGCGTGTATCCCCCGTTTTCAATCTCCAATAAGGTAAAGGGTATAATTCTCCAGTATGCAAAGAAGCTCGGACTCGGCATCGGAATCGTCGGACTCTACAATATCCAGTTCATTGTGGATCCGGATGATAAGGTTTACATAATTGAAGTCAATCCGCGCTCATCGAGGACCGTGCCGTTTCTCTCAAAATCGACCGGTTATTCTCTTGCGGATATAGCGACCGAGGTGATACTGGGCAAGAGTCTCAAGGAGCAGGGCATATTCGACCTCTACCCGGAGGAAAAGAAGCGCCATTACGTCAAGGTTCCTGTGTTCTCGTTCAATAAGATAAAGGGTATCGATTCTTATCTCTCGCCGGAGATGAAGTCAACTGGCGAGGCGATAGGATATGACGATAAGCTTAACCGAGCGCTCTATAAGGCGCTGCAGGCGGCGGGAATGCACCTGCAGAACTACGGCACGGTTTTTGCAACGATTGCCGATAAGGACAAGGAGGAGGCGCTTCCTCTTG
>CACXBO010000141.1 GCA_902765975.1 Oscillospiraceae bacterium | reverse complement strand
CGAGGCGAAGGCGAGATACAGTCAGTCGGCAAAGCCTGCGACGGTCGCCCCGCTGCCAGGCGGTCGGGTCAGTCTCGTTTTCGACGAACCGCAGAGGGCGATGACTCCCGGTCAGGCCGCCGTTTTCTATGTCGGAGACACGGTGCTCGGCGGCGGGACTATCGAAGAGGTGAGATAGATGGATAACTGTGCATCGTGCGTAAATAAAAGCTGCGGCGGCTGCAGGAGCCTTGCTCTTACACCGGAGGAGCTTTCGTTCCTCCAGCTCTTTCGCGAGGAGCCCTTTCTGCCCCTTTCCCGCTCTGAGGACGGGGAAAAGCCCGTTTATCTCGACGGCGGAGAGGTCGTATCCGATACGCTCTCATGGCTTATGCTGAAGGGGCTCATTACGCTCGACTACGATATCCCCATTTCTAATTTTGACTACGCGGGATATGAAAAATACCCCGTCCGCGGGAGCATGGCGCTCACGCAGAGGGGGCAGGAGGCTCTCGACTATATCGACGTGCAGGGGGTCGGGGAATGACGGACGGAAGGTTTTCAAGGACTGAGCTTCTGCTCGGCTCCGCGGCTATGGAAAAGCTCAAAACCAGCCGCGTCGCCGTATTCGGGCTCGGCGGAGTCGGAGGCTTCGCCGCAGAGGCTCTCGCAAGGAGCGGAGTCGGCGCTCTCGAGCTTGTGGATAAGGATACGGTCGCCCTGTCGAATCTCAACAGACAGATAATAGCGACGGAGGCTACAGTCGGACGGGCGAAGGCCGACGCGCTGAGCGAGAGGCTCGCGCTCATAGCCCCGGGCTGCGAGATACGCGCCCGCCGCCTCTTCTTCACTCCGGAGTCCTCCGGGGAGTTCGACTTTTCAGCTTACGATTACGTTATCGACGCTATCGACACGGTTACGGGAAAGCTTGAGCTCGCTATCCGGGCGAAGGAGACGGGAACTCCGATAATATCCTCGATGGGCGCGGGCAACAAGCTCGACCCGACCGCCTTCCGTGTGGCGGATATTTCGGAGACTAAGGTCTGTCCCCTCGCCCGCATAATGCGAAAGGAGCTTAAAAAGCGGGGGATATACTCGCTGAAGGTCGTATACTCCGAGGAGCCGCCGATGGAGCCCGCTGCTCCCGCCGGCGAAGAGCCGGACGAGGGACGGCGCAGCATACCGGGGAGCGTCAGCTTCGTGCCGTCGGTCGCAGGTCTTATCATAGCGGGCGAGGTCATAAAAGACCTCTCCGGAGTGAGAAACCTGTATCTTGACGAAAGCGGAAAGAAAAGAGGATAAAAAAATTCAGCCGGTCATAGGACCGGCCGATTTTTTATTGCGCCGTTTTTCCGTACTGTCCGTTCGGAACGAGGTCTGTGTAGAAATACGCCCGGCTGAGACCAATATACGGAGTCAGCCAGAGGTCGAGCACGGGCAGGAACATCAAGGTCACGAGGGCGGAGAGAAGCTCCCAGCCGAGAAAAGACAGGTCAAGGCGGAACAGGCGGAGCTTATTGCCGCGCATCAGCCTGCCGGATTCGCGCATACAGGCGAAAACGCCCATATCCGGGTTATCGAACATAACGAAGTAGACGAGCCTGTAGCGGTAAGACAGAATGACGCCAGGTATGATGAGAAGCACATAGCCGAGAGCGACGGCGAGGCTTACGAGGAGGTTCAGGATAAGTATCCTGACTCCGCTTATAAAGCTCGGAAACAGGTCCCGCACGCCCGCGTCCGCGCCGCGCGCCCGCCGGAGAAAGAAGCCGGAGTATCCCGCTCTCAGCACCGCTTCGCAGACCTTTAAAAGCGCCGTCAGAACAATGCCCAGTACCGGCACGTTCGGATAAGGAGGTATCGGTCTTTCTTTCATAAGAGCCTCAAGGGCGGCGGAGTCGTTTTTGCTTATCGCGTCGCGGTAGCTGAGCATCCACTCGCTCATCTTGTCGGTATTGGCAGCGCCGGCTCTTATCCATTCGGCATAGCCTGAGGTATTGGAGGTCAGGACGCTGATACCGAAAAAAATCGCCGTTGCGATGAGGGAAACGAGCAGTATCCTCTTAAAGTTTTCTCCGATATGCCGCCTTGCGTAAAATCTGAGCTCGTATGGAGCCTTCATTATCATCACTCCCGTCGCCGTAATTATAGCTTTTTTCCCGACCGATTACAACCTGCGCCGGATAAAATTTAAATATTATTCACAGCGTTATGTTAATATGACAAATTATTTCTCCCGCACGGTGTACAATCCCGCTTACAAGAGAGATACGGGATAAAACGGAAAGGGAGATACATTTGCTGCAAAGGATAGTAGCTGCAGGAAAGCGGATCCGCGGGCTCGACGCGGGCGTTATTATGGAAAACTCGGCGAGATTTTTTATTTCTCTCGCTCTCGGCATGGCGAAGGCCTTTTCCTCCTTCGCGCCCTTCGGCGTCGCCTTCGCCGCCTGTCAGCCGGAGGGCGCGGCGGGGCTCGCAGCGGCGGCGGGTGCAGTTATCGGCTACCTTCTCCGCCTCGGCTTTTTGCCCTCTCTCAAATACTCGGCGGCTGTCATACTCATTCGCTGGGTATACCGCATTCTAAAAAAAGCGGACGTTGCGGGCGGGAGACTTTACAGGCCGCTCGTCACTCTCGCTTCAACGGCGGCAATAGGCTTCGTCTACGCCTTCGACGCGGGCTTCCGGGCGGTCTCCGTCGCCGTTTTCGCTGCCGAGAGCTTCACCTGCGCCGCCTTCGTGTTCTTTTACGATATAGCCCTCTCGCCCTGGAACGAGGTCTCGGACGGCTCATTCGGGCGGCTCAGCCATACGGTCAGCACGGTGCTTCTCGCGGCGACCGTCTCGATGGGTCTATGCCATCTGAAGCTCTTCGGCGTGCTTTCGCCCGGCGGCTCGGCGGCAGCTCTCTTCGTTATGACGGCAGCCTTCAAGGGCGGGATAGGTCCGGGCGCTGCGGTCGGCGCGGCTGTGGGCGCTTTCCTTGACCTCGCCTCCGGCACTATGGGGCTGTACACGGCTATCTTCTCAGTCTCAGCCGTTGTATCCGGTATTTTTTCCAAAAGCGGAAGGCTCGTTTTTGCTCTGAGCTACGTCGCTATCGACGCCGTCGCCGTCCTCTGGGGCTTCGGGCGGCTCGGCTCGCTCGCGCCGCTCTACGACTGCTTCGCCGCCTCGGTCATACTCGTTATGCTCCCGGACGGCGTTATCTCAAAGCTCGGCTCCCTCTTCCCTCTCGCCCCGTCCGGCTATGGCTACGCAAGGGCTCGCGAGCTTGCAAGGCGCAGGCTTCAGCTCGCCGGAAGCGCGTTCGGCACTCTTACCGAGACGGCGAAGAGCATAGCCTCGGCTTCATCAGGCTCAGACGACCCCGCCAAGGTTTTCGACGCGGCCTGCGAGGCAGTATGCAAAGGCTGCGGCGACTTCACGCGCTGCTGGCAGAGAGAGTATCAGACCACCCGCGACGCTCTCAATTCGGTAACAGGGAAGCTCTCAGACTCCGGGGAGATCGCGCTTTCAGACCTGCCCGACTATTTTGCCGACGGCTGCCGGCGGTATCCCGCTCTCGTCGCCGCCGTCAATTCCGAGGCGCGTTCGTTAAGGCAGAGGCGTCAGTTCTCAAGGAGGCTCGTGTATATGCGCGAAGCGGGGCTGAGTCAGTACGGCGGGCTCTCCGAGCTGCTCGCCTCGCTTGCCCGTTCGCTCGGCGAGGAGGTCAGAGTTGAGCCGAGGCTTGAAAAGCGCATCATAAGCCGCCTCTCCGCCATGGGCATCGGGGTCTCTGCCGCGGCCCTGCGGCTCAAAGGCGGGCGTCTCAGGATAGAGCTGTCCGGAGAAGCTCTCGGAGAGCTAAGGAGGAGAGGCGACTGGCTCGGCGATATCTCCGAAGTCGCCGCCGTGAAGCTGAGGCTCGCGGACGGGGATGAGGGCGACGGAAAGCTCGTGCTATCCGAAAAGCCGCCCTTCTTAGCCGCGTTCAGCGCGGCGAAGAGCGGGAAATGCTCCGGCGTGAGCGGCGACAGCTGCGCGGGCTTCCTAACGGACGAGGGTCTTTTCGTCCTCATACTCGCGGACGGGATGGGCACAGGCCCGGAGGCGGCGCGTATAAGCGGCGCTATCGTGTCCTCGCTTCGTATGTTCATCTCGGCGGGCATAGCTCCGGAGCTGAGCCTCTCGCTCATAGATAATATGATGTTCCTCAAAAACGAGGGCGATACGGAGAGCTCTACCGTCGACCTTCTGACCGTGGACTGCTTCACCGGCGAGGCGAGGTTCTATAAATACGGGGCCGCTCCGTCCTACGTGCTCCGCGGGGGCAGGATAAAAGAGATAGGCTCGCGCCTCCTGCCCGCCGGACTTTCAGCCGAGGGCGGAGTGCGCGACAGGGGCAGAAGGCTTAGACTCGCGGACGGCGACGCCGTTGTCATAGTATCGGACGGAGTTCCGGAGAGGCTCGTCCGCTCCTGTCTTGAGGACTGCGCCGTGACTGAGCCGCGGGCTCTCTCAAAGCTCATTATGGAGCGCGTAGCGGCTGCCGGCGCGGTTGAGGACGATATGACCGTTCTCTGCCTCTCCCTCACTGCGGAGGAATAAAAAAGCGGCTTATCCTCTCAATCGGCCCGTAACGGCTTGTAAACGGCGGGAGAAAATGCTATAATGGAAAAGCAGAATATCCCACGCTTTGAAAGGATATCCCGGATATGAAAAAGATAATGCTCGTTTTCGGCACGAGGCCGGAGGCAATCAAGATGTGTCCCCTCGTAAAT
>CACXBO010000140.1 GCA_902765975.1 Oscillospiraceae bacterium | reverse complement strand
TGAACCGCAAATATAAGGACTGACAGCGCCGCGTTGAAAAAAGTGAGCTTCACCGCCCATTGAAGGGGTACAGACCTTATTCTCTCGGCAAAGAGCTTCATTATCGGATACCAGCCGAAAAAGCAGGCATAAATCGCTGCGTTCAGCTTATTCGGAAGTATGAGGAAAGCAAGCAGGGCGGTCATAGCGAAAAGCGCCGCTCCGCCTCCCGCTCCCGCCTCTATCACAGCCGCTACGCCGCAAATGCTCGCAAGAGCGATAAATCCGAGCTGTCCTGTCGGAATAATACAGGAGAGATACAGGAAAACGACGCCGAGAGCTGTAAAAACGGCTAAAAAAGCCATAGTCCTTGTGCTGATCCTCTTCATATCATCTCATGCAGCGGCAGAGCATATTCGCGCACATCATAGCCGTGCAGACGTCGCACATATCCCCGCCGGTCGTAGAAGGAGTTGAATAAGTGTTCCTGTAGGGATAGCCTCCGCGATTTACCATATTGTAGGCTCTTGCGTATTCCTGGTTTGACGGCTCCATAGTCGCCGCCGTCTGAAAATAGCCCGTAGCCTCGTCGAACCAGCCTCGCTTATAGTAAAGGCTTCCCATAAGGAAATACCATTCCGCCGTCCTCGCGGTTTCCTCTTTGAGCATTGCTTCCGCTTTCCCGAGGTCTCCGGAGTTTATTGCCGCTCTTATCTCGTTGTACTTAGACTGATTGCCGCTCGCGTAGCTGTATCCGCCCGAGGCTCCTGCAGTACCTCTTCCGTAGGACGAATAGCCCGAGGAGGCTGAGGATCTCTGCTTCTGGATCTCGTCGTACGCCTCGTTTATCTCCTTCATCTTCTCCTCTGCAAGGTCAGCGAGGGGATTGTCGTGGTAGTTATCCGGGTGATACTTTCTGACGAGCTCGCGATATGCCTTTTTTATCTCTGCATCGGAAGCATTTCTCGATACTCCGAGCACCGTGTATGGATCTCTCATATATCGTCTCCGTTCTCTTTAAGCGTTACGTTCCTTAAAGGTCTGAATGGGCTTGCAACGTATTCGCCCTTGATGACCGAAGTTATCATTTTCGGTATGCCTATATCTGCAGTGTTTTTTATAATGCCTGTCCAATAGCTGTCGGGCAGGAGCTCTGCGTCCGCAGAGATAACGCCCGAAGACGCCTCGAGCGTAAGCTTGACAGCCTCCGCCGTATTCTTATCCGCAGCTTGCGAAAGCCCGTATCTTGCGGCTATCGGATTAAAGCTTCCTTTTTTGAGGTCTTCCTCAAGGTCGTTGAATGCGTCGGCTATATAGACGAGCCTGCCCAGATGATACAGTATCTGCTCCTTGACTCTGTCCTTCGACGCCGACGCGAGAAGCGATGCGAACTTATCGGCGCATCTGTCAAGGCTCGGCTCACGATTCTTTTCAAGCTCGGTCAGCTCCGCAAGTCTGTCCCGGACCGCATTGTCGAAATCCGGATAGCGCCTCACAGCTTTTTTATATGCCCGAGCTATTAACGCCCGCTTGAGCTTCGCCTTCAGCTTTTTTAATCCATTTTCGTCTCTAACGTCGTCGCAAAGCTTGCGGTAGGCGAGAATGACGCTGTAGCCCGAAGCGAGAGTAAGCGCGTCGTTTCGGCAAGAGACGCATCTCGCTCTAAGAGGAGAAGCCGGGCAGCGACGCATTTTCATCTCCGGAGGCTCCTTGCCTTCCGAGAGCAGCATAAAGAGAAATACAAAATCGTAGTTCAGTATGAATCTCGCAGCAGTCCCATAGCTTTTCTTCAGCTCGTGGCACATGCCGCAGTACGCCGCGCGAAATCTGCCGAATTCCTTCATCTTGAGCTCGCCGAGCTCCGGTTTTACATAGCCGAACATTCAGATCACCTGAAGTCTGAGCTTGAAGAGCTCTCTTCTCCCTCGGTCTCCTCAGGCATCGGAACGATCTCAACCGTTACTATATAGTCGCCGATAACGTCCACCTTGTCGAATCCGATCACCTCGACGGAGGCGAGAACGTCGAACTGACCGAGCACCGCGCCCTGCTCCTCAAGGCTGACTGTTATGATTATATCCTCGGGAAGTACAGAATTGAGCTCATCTTTCGTTCCGCGGAGAACTACTGCGCTCTGGCCCAGTATCTCTGCCTTATATCCCTCGGTTATGTCAACTATATTGGTGTTGGACGGAGCAAAGCTTCTCGTCTCAAGCCCGATGACCTCCCAGGTGACGGTCGCAGTTGTGATACCGGATACGATGCTGCAGCCCTCGGGCGGTATTATTCCGAAGGTCTGAGTGCCTCCGAGTCCGAGCTTCGTTGTGTTGACGGTGCCAAGCATGATAACTTCCTTGTTTGCAAGCACCTCAGCGTCGCCGTAAACGGTTACGGTCTGCGGCTCTATCGTAATAGTTGTGTTTTCTGAAGAATTCGACTTTCCGTATATCTTTTCCACGTCGAGCGGAAGCTGCTTTTCCATAACGACGGGCAGAGTCACCGTGACCGTGTTCTGGCTCAGCGTAATACCCTCCATCGGCACTTCTTCTCCGTCGTGGTTTATCAGAAGCACCTCGCACTCCTCGACGACGGTGCTCGTCACCTCGTCTCTCTGGAAATAAACGGATGCGTAGGATATCGACTCAACTATTGCCTGCGGGCCGGAAACCGTTATGCTCTGCGTTGAGTATTCAAGGCTCCTCGCCTTAAAGCTCTCCGGCAGAGAGACGTCGTAGGTTCCTTTGACCTGTATTGTCCTCGTAATGGATTTCTCCACGGTGACTGTAACCGAATTATAGTTTGCGCTCTTTGCCGTCACTCCGCCGCTTGAAAACAGATTGTTCCCGTATTCAAGGGTATAGCTGAGCTGATATGTACCCGGACTTGCGGCGTGCTTCGTCACTATCTCGGAGAGATCGACAGTTGCGGATACGTTTTCTTTCGATAGCCTTGTGATAGCGTTCCACTTTCCCGAAAAGTTTATCGTTAAGCTGTTGGTATTTACGTGAACGAGCATAAGATCGTTTGACGAAAGAGTGTCTTCGCCGATGAAAGAGATCGGTATCCCTGCAACGTTCTGCTCGACCTCCGGGTTTTCCACGAGAGTGATATATGACCAAATGGCGATTGAAGCGACGATCGAGATAATAAGGTACAGCGCGCGGGACTTTCCGCTCTTGTTCTTCACCGTTTGTTTATTTTTATCCATATCTCATTCCTCCGCGCTCTTTCGGCTCTTACGGCTCTTGAAGATGCCCTTCTTCTCGCTGTCATCCGGCATCAGCTCGGCTCTTATGAGCTTTTCAAGCGTATCCGGCTTCAGGCCCCTTCTTAGCATTCCCTCAGTCGCCACCGAGATATCTCCCGTCTCCTCCGAGACAATAACGACTACTGCGTCGGACTTTTCGCTCATTCCGATGCCCGCTCTGTGGCGCATTCCGAGAGCGCTTGAAATATTGCTGTTGCCGGACAGAGGCAGCATACAGGCAGCTCCTGCTATCCTTCCGCCTCTGATGATGACCGCCCCGTCGTGAAGAGGAGCCTTGTTATAGAATATGTTTTTCAAAAGCTCGACTGCGGGAGCGGCGTCAACAATCGTGCCGGTCTTTATGTATGCGTCAAGGTTGTTGCTGCGCTCGAAAACAATGAGAGCGCCGGTCCTCGTGTCCGACATGTCGCTGCACGCCAAAACCGTTTGCAAAATAGCGTTTTCCAGATTTCCGGCAGGCTGCTTACCCGAAAACAAACCGGAGAGCTTGGAATTGCCGACCTTCTCCAGAATGCTCCTTATCTCCGGCTGGAAAACGACGATCAGCATGAAAAGACCCATCTCAAAGGCTCGGCTCAGAAGATAGTTGACTACCGAAAGATGCAGCACGTTTGAAAACCAAAGCGCCGCAAGCAGCAGGAAGATGCCCTTTATCAGGCTTGCGGAATTCGTTTTGCGAACGAAGGTCAAGAGCTTGTATATAAAGAACGCAATTATCGCCATGTCCAATATATCCCAGAAAGAAACGAGCTGGACGATATTAACGATATAGCTCCATACCGTAGCTAAAAACTCTGTAACTCTTTCCACTCAAAATCCCCCATTCTTATATGGAAAACGCAAACGCATATTACCGCATATTAAGTAACATCTTATTATATCATGCACACGGTTTTTTTGCAATATTTAAAAAGCCTTTGCGGCCCATAAAACCGCAAAGGCTTGTGCTGTTCTTATTTTGCTCTTCGTATTTCCGCCGCAAAGCTTCCTGCCGTTTTAAGAAACTCGTCTATCTCTTTTTCCGTTGTAAAATCCGAAACGCTGAGCCTTACCGTTCCGTTCGGGAACGTGCCTAAAGTCTTGTGAGCGACGGGTGCGCAATGCAGTCCGCATCTCAGGGCGACTCCGTGCCTTGAAAAGAACTCGCCCGCTCTCTCCGGCTCCGTACCTGTATAGTTAAACGAAAGCACCCCTGCTCTTTCCCGCTTCTCCGGAAGATACAGCCTGATACCGTTTATACGGCTTAACCCGTCGGCGGCCCTTGAGATAAGGCTCTGCTCCCGTCGAAGCACGTTTTTCGTTCCCCTGTTCAGAACGAAACGCATTCCGGCCGCGAGACCGGCTATACCCGCTGTATTCAGAGTCCCCGCCTCCAGCCTGTCCGGCAGATGCTCCGGCATATCCGGAAGAGCGGAGCTGGACCCGCTGCCACCGTACAGAATCGGCGCTCCCTTATCCCTGCAAAGCAGTATACCCGTCCCCTGCGGTCCGTACAGTCCCTTATGCCCCGGCATCGCTATGAAATCAGCGCCGAGAGCGGAATAATCAATTTTTACCGCTCCCGCCGACTGAGAGGCGTCGATTATAAAGGGTACGCCGGCGTCACGGCACAGCTTTGATATTTCGTAAATCGGCAAAATAAAGCCCGTCACGTTTGAAACGTGGTTTATTACGCAGACGTCCGGTCTATTCTGAAGCCCTCTTCTGAACACCTCAACCGTTTTTTCTCCGTCCATGGGAGCTTCGGCAACTGATATATCGGCGTTTTTAGCCTTCAGCGGACGGTAAACGGAGTTATGCTCCCAGCCTGAGATAAGGGCTTTTCCTCCCTCCGGAAGGATCGAATTAATCGCAATATTGAGCCCGTGCGTCGCGTTAAAGGTAAAAACGACGTTCTCCGGGTCCGGCGCGTTAAACAGCCTTGCCGCAAGCTCGCGGGCGTCGTAAACTATCTCTGCCGCACGCATAGCGTAGCCGTGACCGCCTCTCCCCGGGCTTGAGGCGGTATCCATCGCTCTCTTCATCGCATAAATCACGCCCGGGGGTTTTTTAAGCGCGGTCGCCGCTGAGTCGAGGTATATCACCCGCTCACCTCTTCCATCGGCATACCGTTCTCAAGTCTGTAGATCCGTCCCTTCTCGGGGCGGACGCCCCTAATGGCGTCAAGCGCATCCTGCGGCCGAACGTTATTTACCCTGACCGACCAGCCGCACCCGTCTCGCCAAACAGAAGGCGGAGTCCTTATAACAGCCGATCTCCAGCCTCGGGCAGTCAGAGCGCGCTGCACGCGCTGTGCCGAGGTCAGAGTTCGGCATATTATCAATAGGTCATACATAGAAAAACCTCCCACATAGTGGTAACCCATTCTATGCGGGAG
>CACXBO010000139.1 GCA_902765975.1 Oscillospiraceae bacterium | reverse complement strand
GTAATCAAGGAGCATCCAGTCCTTCTCAACCGTGCGCCTACTCTTCACAGACTCGGTATCCAGGCCTTCGAGCCCATCCTCGTTGAGGGTCGCGCTCTGAGACTTCACCCGCTCGTCTGTACAGCGTTCAACGCAGACTTCGACGGCGACCAGATGGCTATACACGTTCCGCTCTCAGCGGAGGCGCAGGCCGAGGCAAGAATACTCATGCTTTCCGCCAACAACCTTCTCCATCCGCGTGACGGACTGCCTGTTACGATCCCGACTCAGGATATGATCCTCGGTTCCTATTACCTCACTCTCGTGAGAGAGGAGAAGGGAGCTGGCAAGGCGTTCAGGAACGTTGAGGAGGCTCTGATGGCATATCAGGTCGGCGACGTGGGAATGCACGCGCCCATCAAGGTGCGTATGTTCCGCGAGGTCGACGGAGTAACCCGCTCCGGCATAATCGAAACGACGGTTGGACGCATTATTTTCAATAACCCGATCCCTCAGGATCTCGGCTTTGTCGACAGAACAGATCCCGAACACGAATTTGACCTTGAGATCAGCTACCGCGTCGGCAAGAAGCAGCTTGGACCCATAATCGACCGCTGTATTGAGAAGCACGGCTTTGCAACAAGCGTCGAGATGCTGGACAATATCAAGGCTCAGGGCTATAAATACTCCACTATCAGCGGAATTACGATCAACGTGACCGATATGACCGTCCCGGAAGAGAAAAAGAAGCTCATCAGCGAGACAGAAAAGCTCGTAGTTGATATCGAAACGAAATACCGCCGCGGCTTTATAACAAACGACGAGCGTTACCGCAACGTCGTACAGGCGTGGGAGAAAACAACGAAGGATGTTACCTCCGCCCTTGAGAGCTGCCTCGACGAGTTCAACCCGATCTTCATGATGGCTAACTCCGGAGCCCGCGGCTCCATGGCTCAGATCCGTCAGCTCTCCGGTATGCGCGGTCTTATGGCGAACACTGCCGGTAAAACGATCGAGATACCGGTAAAGAGTAACTTCCGTGAGGGACTTTCTGTCCTCGAGTATTTCACCTCAGCCCGCGGCGCCCGTAAGGGTCTTGCCGACACGGCTCTTCGTACCGCCGACTCCGGATACCTTACCAGACGTATGGTCGACGTTTCTCAGGACGTAATAATCCGTGAGCGCGACTGCGGAACTCACGACGGAATCTGGGCTTACGAGAAGCTTGAAAACGGTCAGGTCGTAGAGGCTTTCAAGGATGCGATCCACGGCCGCTATCCCACTGAGGATATAGTCGATCAAGCGACAGGCGAGGTGCTTTTCTCAAGAGATGAGATGCTGACCCACTCCGCAGCCGCTGTTCTGCAGGCACACGGCATAGACAAGGTAAGAGTCCGCAGCGTTCTCACCTGCGAGGCGAGAAGCGGCGTCTGCGCCAAGTGCTACGGTATGAACCTTGCAACAGGCATCACCGTAAACGAGGGCGAGGCGGTCGGCGTTATCGCAGCTCAGTCCATCGGAGAGCCGGGCACTCAGCTTACCATGCGTACCTTCCACACCGGCGGCGTTGCCGGAGGTGAGGCGGGCGTTGAGATAACTCAGGGTCTTCCCCGTGTCGAGGAGCTTTTCGAGGCCAGAAAGCCGAAGAGGGCAGCTACCATCGCCGAGATTTCCGGCGTTGCCTCGCTTGAAGAGGCGCATAAGGGCGCGATGATCAACATTACTATCACCAATCCGTCTGACGGCGACGTAAGGATCTACTCCGTTGCACACAACTCCGGTATAAGGGTCAAGAGTGGCGATACCGTCCAGAAGGGCGATATACTCACCGGCGGAGCGCTTAATCCCCATGATCTTCTCAGAATATCTGGTAGAGATGCGCTTCAGGACTACCTTATCGGCGAGGTCAAGCGCGTATACCGTCAGCAGGGTATCGATATAAGCGATAAGCACATTGAGGTTATAGTGCGTCAGATGATGCGCAAGGTCAGGATAGAGGACGCCGGCGACAGCGATCTGCTTTCCGGCTCCGTTGCGGACATTATCGAGCTTCGCGACGAGATCGACAAGCTCCGCGCCAGAGAAGCTGCGGGCGAAACAGACCTTGCCTATCCCGAATATACCCACATCCTTATGGGTATCACGAAGGCGTCGCTCGCAACCGATTCCTGGATGAGCGCTGCTTCATTCCAGGAAACCACCAAGGTCCTTACCGAGGCGGCTACCAAGGGCAAGATCGACAGGCTCATAGGCCTTAAAGAAAACGTAATAATCGGAAAGCTCATACCTGCAGGTTCCGGACTCGATATATATCATCCGGACGACGCAGACGACTATAAGCTCGATGCAAAGTCATCTGCGCCCGCCGAGGAGCTTGACGAGCCGGAGCCTGACGTTGACCTTTCGGCTCTTCTCAAAGCCGGAAACGCGCTTTGATAACCAGGAGTAATCAATATATACCCGCTATACCCGCCTTATTCATTGAATAGGGCGGGTATTTCCATAATGACGGAAAGAAAGCGGCTTTTATTAACGAATTTGTGCCATTAATTTGTATTTTTGTTATTGACGGATCAAATGGATTATGATATTATAACTAACTGTGTGAATGCGTAATGGGATTATTGCGCCTTCAAACAGAGCAATATTTCAGGAAAGGAGGAAAAAAATGCCGACATTTAACCAGCTCGTTAAGCAGGGAAGAAAGACAGCTGCCTACAAGTCCACTTCTCCGGCTATGCAGAAGGGTCTCAACACTCTCAAGAACGTTGAAACCGATCTCTCCAGCCCCCAGAAGCGCGGCGTTTGCACCGCAGTCCGTACCTCAACCCCCAAGAAGCCGAACTCCGCTCTTCGTAAGATCGCC
>CACXBO010000138.1 GCA_902765975.1 Oscillospiraceae bacterium | reverse complement strand
TGCCGTCTCTCAGCTTCAGACCGAGAAGATGTTCTCTGACGGCCCTTAAATACCAGCCTGCCGCTCCGGTGTACCAGCTCCAGCCGCCCCTTTTCTCGTTTGACGGATTGGCGTATACGTCTCCGGCAAGAACGTAGGGCTCGGCGATATACTCCCCGAGGTTGCGCCCTGACGGAAGAAGAGCCTCAAGAAGCTCCGCCCCCTCCTCCTCTCGCCCGGAGTCTAAAAGCGAGATGGCGAGCCAGACCGCCGCGTGAGTATACTGCCCTCCGTTTTCACGGAATCCCGGAGCGTAGCTCCTGATATAGCCCGGGTTTGTGCCGCCGTCGCAAAACGGCGGCGTGAACAGCTTGACGAGCCTCTTATCCCTGTCGTATAAGAGCCTCAGCGCGGTATCGAGGGCTTTGTCCGTCAGTTCTCTCTCCGCACCCGCGAACACGGCGAAGCTCTGAGCGACCGAATCTATCTCGCATTCCTCAGCCCCCTCCGCGCCGACCGGCTCGCCGTTCTCGAAATATGCCCTGACGAACCTGTCCTTCGAGAACGAGTCCTCTCCCGCACGCAGGAGCCTTTCAGCGGCGTCGGAGTATTTTTTCTCTCTTTCTCTCTCGCCCGTCTTTGATAAAACGGCGGCGAGTCCCCTGAGCGACAGCGCGCCGAAGAACGCAAGCCAGACGCTCTCGCCTTTTATTTCGTTCATTCCGTCGTTCCAGTCGCCTCCGAGCATTTTCGGAAGTCCGTGCATTCCGAAGCCCCGCGAAAGGAACGCGTCGGCCGCCCTTTCTGCGTGTTCGAGCAGCGTACCCTCTGTGCCATTTTTCGGTGCCTCGTATCTGTCCGTCTCATTTTCACCGAGCGGAGGGGATGAGAGGAAAGGAGTTATCCGGCGGCAGATCGAGAAGTCTCCCGTTTTCAGTGCGTACTCGGACAGAGCCCACGGAAGCCACATCAGATCGTCTGAACAGCGTGTGCGCACTCCCTTGTCACCCTCCGGCGAGGGATGCCACCAATGCATAACGTCTCCCTCCGAATACTGGTGCGACGCGGCTAAGAGAAGCATCTCCGCCGTGAGTTCCGGCTCCGTCGGCAAAAGATTAACGGCATCCTGGAGCTGGTCTCTGAAGCCGTAGGCTCCGCCGAGCTGATAAGCTCCCGTCCTGCCGAGAAGCCGCGAGGCGAGGGTCTGATACGCCGCCCACCCGCTTGCATACTGCTCGAGCTTACCCTCTCCCGAGCTGAATGAGAATCTTTCAAGTCTCTCTTTCCAATAACGCTTTACCGCGTTAAGGCTCTCAAGAGCCGTATTTTTCTCGGTCAAAGCACGCAAATCTCCTAGCCCTCCTGAGCCGCAGGCTATGACGAGCCCGTCTTCTGCCTCGTACTCCGCTGCGGCGCAGGCATTCTCGCCTTTTCCCAATTCAGAGTCGAACTTCCCCTGAAGAAGACTTTTTAGGCTCCCGGTATAGCTCGTAGGCTCTCTCGATGCCGAAAGAAAGAAGCTCAGGTCTGATGAGGCGGAGAGAACGCCGTTTTCATAGCTCATCACCGTGTCCTTCGGTGCAAGTGCGCCGTTTCCCAGCCTCAGCCTTGCGGAGTATCTTATCTTATCGCCCTTTCGCGCCCCGGAAAGCTCTATGATCAGCACTCGGAGGAGCTTTCCCTCCGGGATAAAAGCAGTGACCTTGGTCTTGACTCCGTCTATATCCCGCTCCCACGCAGTCCAGCCGAAGCCGTGCCTTACAAGAGTTGGTATTTCTCCTCCGTCCGCAAAGAGGGAGTATTCTTTTCCGTCCCGCATAAGGCTCAATCGCTCCGCCCCGGCCGTTCCGATATGATCCGGATTCCACGGGGTAAGCTGCCTCTCACGCGCATTGCCGGACCACATATGACCCGTGCCGCACTCCGTGGCGATATAGCCGAAGCTTCCGTTTGTCAGTATATTAGACCACGAGGCAGGCGGCAGAGCCGACAGCATAGCCGCCTCAAAGGAGCCGTCCGGCGAATACTTGTATCTGAACACTCCGCCGGCGGTAAATACCGGCTCTTTTTCCATTCTTACAGGTACGGCCTCGCCCCGTTTTGCCCTCTCTCCGACTACTGCGTCCGCAAGAGAGAAGACCAGGTCTCCGTCCGCCCCGCAGCCGATAAGATGGACTCCATCGCGCAGAGCCCCGATCCTGTCCATTTCGGACTGTGCAGCTCTGCCCTGTTTTCCGAAATAGTCGCCCCCCTCGGTCAGAACGAGCGCAAGGTCAAGCCCTATTCCGTTTTCCCTCAGAAGCGCGTATAGCCTTATGCCCTTCTGAGCGTCCTCCGGCTTATTAACGAGGGCTGCTAAAAGCGGTCTGTCGCCGGAAATGCCGAGGCGCCAGAGCTCGCTTTTTTTGTGCGCGGTTTTTCTATCTACTCTCGCTGTCGGGAAGACGAGCGGGGTTATGAGGCCTACTGCCTCCCGCACCTCGTCCTCGCCCATGCCGAGCATGAGAGCAGAGGCGTCGAGCCTGGTTATTGCTCCGCCGCGCTTCGCCTCAGCGGCCTTTACAGCCTCCGCCAGCGCCTCCTCCTGCGTATCTCCGGCGCAGAGCGATATTACGGTCTCTGCCTCTCCGTTTGAAAAAACGGGAACGATCTCTGCCCCGGCGCAGTTTTCGGGCGAATACGCTCTGAACTGCCATTTCTCCGGCGGCTTTCCTCGCTCCATGTGAGAGAAGTATCTCGCCCCGTCGCCCGCGTAGAGAGCGAGCCATTTTTCCCTAAGCTCTCCCCTCTGCCTTCTTCTTATCAAAAGCGCGCCTTTCTCTATCCTCGACTCCATACAGAGCTTCCAGAACGCGGGGTGTGAGTCGAAATCGCGTTTGGGGAGCAGTACCGGCTCAAACCACGCGATAATTTTCGCTCCCGT
>CACXBO010000137.1 GCA_902765975.1 Oscillospiraceae bacterium | reverse complement strand
GGGAAGAATATGCTCGGTGAGCAGTTCGCCGCTTGCAAGGGAATAGGAGCGGAGATATACTGTTTCTCCGCCGTCCTCAACTGTAACAAGCTCGTCGCCAATCCTTACGAAATTAACGAACCTTGCGCTGCCGCTCTGCATAAGGAGCTTGCATCCCTCGCCGACGGTCTCGCCGGCAAAGCCTTCGGGCAGAAGCGATGGCCCGGGCTCGGTATAAGGTTCAGGCTCAGAGCCGGGCTCCGGTTTAGACTCCGGATCTGAAATGGGCAGTGGAGCGGGAGACGGCTCCGGCTCAAACGACTCTTTTCCCACGCCGCAGGAGGAGAGGAGTAAAACGGCGGAGAGCAGCGCGCAGAGTGTTTTGGTCAAACGGGTCTTTTTCATTCGGCAGCCTCCAGTCTTTCGGTCTTTTTACGCCTGACCGCTAAAGAAATAATAGCGGCGGCAACCAGCAGTACGCTTATCCACTGCGAGGTATACAGGAAAAGAAAACGGCCTCTGTACTCATCCCATCGCAGAAGCTCAGTGAAGAAGCGGACGATGCCGTAGGATATAAAATACGCCTCAACGGTGTATTTGACGCCGCGCTTTTTTTGAAAGAGGTATATCCCGCCCGAGATAAGGAAAAGCAGGACAGCCTCGAAAAGCTGAACGGGAAAGAGGGGTATCCCTGCGGGAGCAGAGGAGCCCTCGGGGAAGGTAACCGCTAAAGGTCCGGAGTACGGGATACCGAAGCAGCAGCCTGCGCAGAAGCAGCCTATGCGTCCGAAGCCGTGAGCTAAGGGGATGAGGAAGACGACCTCGCGGAAATAGCTCATAGCGTCTATCTTATGCACCTTACCCGCGAAGAAAACTGCGGCGACGGCGAGAATAACGCCTCCGTAAAAAACGAATCCGTATTGGACGACGTAGGCGAGGTAGGCGGGTTCGGAGAGACGCGACCACTCTATCTCGTTGAACGCGAGAATGAGATGCAGGAGCTTCGCGCCGAGAAAGCCGAAGAATATACCGTAGGTCTCAAGTATTACGAAATCGTCGAGGTCAAAGCCGCGCTTTTTAAGATGGAAGACGGCGAGAACGGTCGCAAGGACGAGGCCGAGGCAAATCGCGGTTCCGTATCCCGGAAGGCTTTTGCCGAAAACGTCGAAAGTAACAAGCATTTATATCACCAAAAAAAAGGGGCCTGTTCAACAGACCCCCCGATTGTTTGCTCTGTAAACCGCTCGATTACTGGAGCTGATTGATTATGGACTGAGCAGCGGCGTAGCAAGCTACGACGTAGATTACGGTGAAGAAGCAGGAAGCGGCGCCGATGATGGAAACGATCATGCCGGCGGTAGCAATGCCCTTCTGAGCAGGATCCTTCTTCGCCTTTGCGCCGAGCACGATGCCGACGATGCAGAGAACGAGACCGATAATCGGGAAAGCGATGCTCTTGCTTGCAAGGAAAGAGCTAACGGCGATACCGACTATACCGAGCACTAAAGAAACTATACCCATTATTTTTTCCTCCTGATATTATTTTGCGCCTGAGCGCAGCTTCAGTATAGCAAAGAGTAAAAGTAATGTCAACAACAATTTGTTCACATTTTGTTCATTGAATTGGGAGGTCTTTCCTGAAATACAGTTTTTTCCTTGAAAAATGAGCTGAATTGGGATAGAATGATTTTATTATCAAAAACCGAAAAGGGGAAATAGCTTATGATAAAGCGAGAGGTGTGCGAGCGCGTTTTACGCCGCGCCGCGATGACGGGAGCGGATTTCGCCGAGCTCTTTCGGGAGAACACGGTGAATCACTCCGTACACATGATCGACTCAAAGGTGGACTCCGTCACAGACGCCGTCGTAGCAGGAGCGGGCATAAGGGTTTTCAAGGGACTCAGAAGCGTTACGGCCTCCACCGTAGACACCTCGGAGGAGGGGCTTATGCGATGCGCCGAGGCAGCGGCAGCCGCACTCGGAGAGGGTACGGCGCAGATAGATATCGTCCTCACGGAGAGGCTTTTCGGGGATATCCATCCCGTAAAGATCGTGCCCTCCTGCGTTCCCAACGCAAGAAAGATAGAGATACTGAAGGAGGGCTATTTTGCCGCTAAGGAATACGATCCGTCGATAGTTCAGGTGAGCGGGATACTTATGGACGCAGACCACAATATTCTTATCGCAAATTCCGAGGGGCTCTACACTCAGGACAGGCAGATAAGAACGCGTATGTTCATCACGGCGATCGCGGAGAAAAACGGCGAGACGCAGACCGGAGACTCAGCCCCCGGCAGAAGGATGGGGCTTGAGGCTTATGAGACCGTCATCGACCCGAGAAAAGCGGGCGTCGATGCGGCAAGGCAGGCGGTCACGATGGCTTCTGCCGGCTATTGCCCGGCGGGCGTTATGCCAGTCGCTATAGGAAACGGCTTCGGCGGCGTTATTTTCCACGAGGCCTGCGGCCACAGCCTTGAAGCGACGAGCGTTGCCTACGGGCTGAGCGAGTTTGCCGGCAAGCTCGGCGAGGTGATAGCCAACGAGAAGGTCACAGCAATAGACGACGGAACGATACCGAACGCATGGGGCTCGATAAATATCGACGACGAGGGCACTCCGGCGCGCAGGAACGTGCTTATAGAAAAGGGCGTTCTCAAGGGCTATATGATAGACAGAATGGGCGGACGCAGAATGAATATGGAACCCACCGGCTCGGCCCGCCGCCAGAGCTACGCATACGCGACTACCTCGCGTATGACTAACACCTATATCGCCCCGGGCGAGGATAAGAGCGAGGATATATTCGCCTCGATAGAATACGGACTTTACGCCAAGAGCATGGGCGGCGGAAGCGTCAACCCCGCTACCGGCGAGTTCAATTTCGCCGTCGCCGAGGGATATATGATAAGAAACGGAAAGATAGCGGAGCCTGTTCGCGGCGCAAGCCTTGTCGGACGCGGCAGCGAGGTAATAAGGAAGATAGATATGGTCAGCGGAGACCTCGAGCTCGGACAGGGTATGTGCGGCTCCTCGTCCGGCTCCGTGCCTGTGAACGTTGGTCAGCCGCTTATCCGCGTATCTTCCATAACCGTAGGAGGCAGATAAGATGAAATACGCAGAATTCAAAAAAGCCGTCGCATCAAGCGCAAAGAGGCTTGGCATTGAGGAATACGAGCTCTACTACTCCGCCAGCGAATCAACTTCTGCTGAGGTTTTCGCCCACGAGATAAACAGCTTCTCAAGCTCTCTGGAGGGCGGAGTGTCCTTCCGCTGCCTTGTGAACGGGAAAATGGGCTACGCATCCACCGAGGAACTCAGTGAGGACGAGGCTGAGAGGATAGTCGCCGCAGCAAAGGACAACGCGCTCGTGCTGGAGACCGAAGAGAGGGAATTTCTCGTAGAGGGCGGAAAGGAATACCGTCAGGTCGGAGACGGCGGCTATGAGCTTCCGGCGGCAGAGGAGCTTGTAAGCAGGGCTCTTGAGGCGCAGGAGGCGCTTTACGCCGCAGACGAGCTCGTTATAGACGGATGCCAGACCGAAACGGTAAGCATCCGCGATACCGTTGCAATTATGAATTCAAAGGGTCTTGATTTAACGAGAGAGACGAAGCTTTCGCTCGTCTATTCCTGCGCCGTAGTGTCGGACGGGAGTGAGATGAACGATTCCTATGAGATAAAGGCCGGCGACTTCAAAAAGCTCGATTTCTCCGGAATAGCGAATAAGGCGGTCGCGGACGCAAAGTCCAAGCTTAACGCCGGCATCGCCCCTACGGGAAGCTACCCCGTCGTATTCGCGCCGAAGGCAATGACGAGCCTTCTCGCTGCCTATTCCGAGGTCTTCTCCGCCGAGAGCGCAAGAAAGGGTCTCAGCCGCCTTATGGGCAGAGAAGGCGAGAAGATAGGATCGGAGAAGGTGACGCTCGTGGACGACCCGTTTTATGAGGACGCCGCTGTCAAGGCGAGC
>CACXBO010000136.1 GCA_902765975.1 Oscillospiraceae bacterium | reverse complement strand
GGGATCTACGAGCGCGCTATGGGAACGGAAACAGCTCTTCTCCCCTCCGAAACGAAGACCGGTATCAAGCTTATGAGCATGAATCTTCTGCTCGACACGCCCTCCGACCCTGTGGTCTGGCGCGGACCGGTTATCGCCGGAGTCGTCAGTCAGTTCTGGACCGACGTCGAATGGGGCAAGGTCGATTATATGTTCGTCGATATGCCTCCCGGAACAGGCGACGTACCCCTCACCATATTCCAGAGCCTGCCTGTAGACGGGATCATCATCGTTACAAGTCCGCAGGAGATGGTCGGCGTCATCGTTGAGAAGGCCGTCAAGATGGCGAAGCTCATGGGAATACCGGTTATTGGCATAGTTGAGAATATGTCATATTTCGAGTGCCCGGACTGCGGAAAACGTCACAGCATATTCGGCGCATCTCGCCTTGAGGAGGCTGCAGCGGCTTATGGGATAGGCGCGACCGCCGCACTGCCTATAGATCCGCTTTTCTCGGAGAAGACCGACGCCGGCGAGGTCGAGAGCATTGAAGGCGACTGGCTCGGCTCGATCGTCGACGCGATAGAACAAAAATAAGAACACTGAGAGGGTGTTATAGATGACGGGCGTGGGATTTTCAAGCGAAAAATATCTTAAAATGCAGGCGGAGCATATAAAAGAGCGCATCGAGAAATTCGGAGGCAAGCTCTATCTGGAGTTTGGCGGCAAGCTCTTCGACGATTATCACGCTTCACGCGTGCTTCCGGGCTTCGCTCCGGACAACAAGGTAAAAATGCTCCTTGAGCTTAAGGACAAGGCGGAGATAATCATAGCCATCAACGCCGGCGATATCGAGAAAAACAAGGTACGCGGCGACTACGGTATTACCTATGACCTCGACGTTCTGAGGCTTGTCGACGCTTTCCGCGGCTTCGGGCTTTACGTCGGCAGCGTGGTAATAACCCAGTTCTCAGGTCAGAGCGCGGCGGAGGTCTTTAAGAAAAGGCTCGAAGCTCTCGGCATCAAGGTTTATCTCCACTACCCTATCGAGGGCTATCCCGCAAATGTTGACAAGATAGTCTCCGACGACGGTTACGGAAAGAACGAATATATACAGACGACCCGTCCCCTCGTGGTCGTCACCGCTCCCGGACCGGGCAGCGGCAAGATGGCGACCTGTCTCTCGCAGCTCTATCAGGACAAGAAGCACGGAGTCTCGTCCGGCTATGCAAAGTTTGAGACCTTCCCTATCTGGAATCTTCCGCTCAAGCATCCTGTCAACCTCGCGTATGAGGCGGCGACAGCCGATTTGAACGACGTCAATATGATAGACCCCTTCCACCTCGAGGCTTACGGAGAGCTCACGGTCAACTATAACCGCGACGTTGAGATTTTCCCCGTGCTCAAGGCGCTGTTCGAGAAGATAACGGGCGGCGAGAGCCCGTATAAGTCCCCGACCGATATGGGCGTCAATATGGCGGGCAACTGCATTATCGACGACGAGATCTGCCGCGAGGCAAGCAAGGCGGAGATTATAAGGCGATACTTCGCCGCTATGTGCAGCAGGACGAAGGGCCTTTCAAACGGTACGGACGTCGATAAGATAAAGTTCCTGATGAACAGCGTCGGGGTCACGGAAAACGACAGAGCAGCGAGAAAAGAGGCTCTTGAAAAATCCGAGGCGACGGGCGGAGAGCCGGCTATGGCTATCGAGCTTCCGGACGGCAGGGTTGTGACAGGCAAGACCTCTCATCTGCTCGGCGCCGCGAGCGCGGCTCTTCTGAACGCTCTGAAGGCTCTCGGCGGGATTAACGATTCCATCAGGCTTATGAGTCCGAGCGTAATAGAGCCGGTACAGGACCTCAAGGTCAACCACCTCGGCGGCAAGAATCCGAGGCTGCACACCGACGAGGTGCTCGTCGCCCTCTCCATCTGCGCCGCAACCAATCCCGTTGCGGAGATAGCAATGCAGCAGCTTGAAAAGCTAAAGGGCTGCGAGGCTCATTCTACGGTCATCCTTTCGCAGGTCGACGAGAATCTTATGAAGAAGCTCGGCATGAATCTCACCTGCGAACCGGTATACGAATCAAAGAAGCTTTACCACAAATAAGAAACGGAGGCGGGGAAAACGGACGTCAGAGAGCTCATAAGGTCTAAAATTTCCGGCGAACGGATATTCCATGCCTATATCATAACGGGAGGCAGCGCCGGGGACAGAAATGCTGCGGCGGAGTATATCGCCGAAACGGCTCTCTGTGAGAACGTGCCCGCTCCCTGCGGCCATTGCAGGCAGTGTGAAAAGGTGCTGCGCGGCGTTCATCCCGATATAACTTACGTTGAACGCGAGAAGGACGCGAAGGAGATAAAGGTCGATCAGATGCGCGCGGTACGCGCCGCCTCCCTCGTGCTTCCCAACGACGCGGCGAGAAGCGTGTATATAGTGCGCGACGCCGATCTGATGAGAAACGAGGCTCAGAACGCCATGCTGAAGGTCTTTGAGGAGCCAGCGCCGCACGTCGTTTTCATTCTTCTTGCGGCGAACGCCGAGAGACTTATCGGTACGGTGCGCTCCAGATGCGTCGAGCTTGTCCTGCCCCCGCGCGGTCATGAGCTTCCGGAGCTTACCGAGCGTCTTTTCGCCGCAGGAACCAGATACGATATTTTGAGCGCGGCTCTCGAATTTGAGAAGCTTTCGAGGCCGGAGCTCGTCGAAGCGATATCCTCGGTCAAGGCGTGTGCGCTGCGTGAATTCTCCGCAGGAAGACTCGACGGCGAGAAATTCGGCAGGATAGCAGAGAATATGAACAGAGCCGAAAAGTATATGGTCCACAACGTGTCCGCAGGATACGTCTCGGGACTTATCATGACGGCATTTATATAGTAGGTGATAGATTTGGCTGAAGTAATAAGCGTTAGATTCAAAAACAAGGGAAAGGTATATTATTTCGATCCCGCGGGCGTGACTGCCTCGCAGGGCGATCCCCTCATAGTCGAAACCGCAAAGGGCCTCGAATTTGCAGAGTGCGTCGCGGGAAATCACGAGGTGGACGATTCCGCCATACGCGCTCCCCTGCGCCCGATAGTCAGGCTCGCGACGGCAGACGACGTGCGCCGCGCTGAGGAGAATCACGAGAAGGAGGCGGAGGCCTTCCGTATCTGCAAGGAAAAGATCATCGAGCACAAGCTTGATATGAAGCTCGTGGACGTGGAGTTCAATTTTGAGGGCAGCAAGATACTGTTCTTCTTCACCTCCGACGGGCGCGTCGACTTCCGGGAGCTTGTCAAGGATCTCGCCGGTATCTTCAAAATGCGCATTGAGCTGAGGCAGATAGGCGTACGCGACGAGGCGAGGATGCTCGGCGGTCTCGGTATCTGCGGCAGGACCTTCTGCTGCGCCCAGTTTCTCGACGATTTTCAGCCCGTCAGCATAAAAATGGCGAAAACTCAGGGCTTTTCCCTCAACCCGACTAAAATATCCGGCGCCTGCGGAAGGCTCATGTGCTGCCTCAAATACGAAGAAGACGCCTATGAGGAGCTAGTCAAGCTCGTTCCGAAGGTCGATTCCTTTGTCGACACTCCCGCTGGCAAGGGCTCGGTCATAGACGTGAATCTTCTTAAAAGCACGGTGAGAGTCAGGATAGACGACTCGAACGAGCTTATGATCAAAAGTTTCCGTGCCGATGAGATAACCGTTCTAGGCGGAAAGGCGAAGCGTGCGGAGTATCTTCAGCTCAAGGCGGAGGGCAAGATACAGGACGAGAAGCCTGCGCCGAAGCTGCGCAGACCGATACAGGTTCCGGCAGTTCCCGTCGCCCCCCCTCCCCCCGCTCCGGAACCGAAGCACGAGAGCAACGAGAAAAAGCGTTCTTCACACAGACAGCAGCGTCACGCAGAGCCCGCGCAGGAGCCTCGTGCCGCGGAGAAGGTCAAGGTGGAAGCTGCTCCGCCCCACTCCGAGCACAAGAACTATCGCCGTTATCGCAAAAAACGCGCCGGAGGCGACGGAAAGCAGCGCTCCGGCGAATAATGTCGAGAACTTTTTCGGTTGAGGACTTGACTATGTGCGTTTTCTATGGTATTATACTAACGAAATAGGAGCATCGCCTTGATGCTCCTCCATATCGCGGAGTAGAGCAGTTGGTAGCTCGTCGGGCTCATAACCCGGAGGTCGCAGGTTCAAGTCCTGTCTCCGCAACCATATCGGG
>CACXBO010000135.1 GCA_902765975.1 Oscillospiraceae bacterium | reverse complement strand
TGCCGCCTCGTCATCTCCGCAGACCACGGCTCAGAGCAGAGAGCGCAGCGCACTCCCCTCACCTTATTCGCAGAAATAGAGATGCCTATACCCGTCGTGCAGATAACGACGCCGAAGCTGCATTCGCCGGAAGCGACCGCATGCGCCGCCTTCGCTCCGAATTCGGGATAGTGTACGCTCTCCTTTGAATAGCAGCCGAAGTCCTCTACCTCGCAGCCCTTTTCTATAAGATGGGCCTTTACAAGCTCCTTGAGCTCAAAGCCGCCGTGATCGCAGCCAATCGCAATCTTCATGCTCTCATACCTCCGGGATCATTATAGAACGATTTTACCATAACGGCATAAAAAATCAAGTCTCTTTGCGCAGTCCGGAAGCCCTGCGTTCTTTATGCTTTCTAATGCATCTCAAAAAATAAAGATATTGCGTTTTTATACGGGAAATGATAAAATTATATTAATATGTAATTATTCTCAGAGAGGAAGATTATTATGATCGGTACCGATTGCGTCCAGGGCGGATACACTCCCGGAAACGGAGAGCCCCGCCAGATACCCATTATTCAGAGCACCACCTTCAAATACGACACCTCGGAGCATATGGGTCAGCTCTTTGATCTCGAGGCCTCGGGTTACTTCTACTCACGGCTTCAGAACCCCACCTGCGACTTCGTCGCCGCAAAAATAGCGAAGCTGGAGGGCGGCTCAGCCGCTATGCTCACGAGCTCAGGTCAGGCAGCGAACTTTTTCGCGGTTTTCAACATCGCCACAGCCGGCGATCACGTCGTCTCCTCCTCCACCATCTACGGCGGAACCTTCAACCTCTTTGCCGTTACGATGAAGAAGATGGGCGTCGAATTCACCTTCGTCTCACCGGACTGCACCGAAGAGGAGCTTGAGGCCGCCTTCAGACCTAACACAAAGGCGGTTTTCGGCGAGACGATAGCAAATCCCGCTCTCACCGTCCTCGATATAGAGAAATTTGCCCGCGCCGCCCACGCGCACGGAGTTCCGCTCATAGTGGACAACACCTTCGCCACCCCGGTAAACTGCCGCCCGATAGAGTGGGGCGCGGATATCGTCACCCACTCGACGACAAAATATATGGACGGCCATGGAGTCGCGGTCGGCGGCTGCATAGTGGACAGCGGAAAATTCGACTGGCTCGCCCACAGGGAGAAGTTCCCCGGTCTCACAACGCCGGACGAGAGCTACCACGGAATAACCTACGCGGAGAAGTTCGGCCTTGCGGGAGCCTTCATCACCAAGGCTACAGCGCAGCTTATGCGCGATTTCGGCTCTACGCCCTCGCCCCAGAGCGCCTTTTATCTCAATCTCGGGCTTGAGAGCCTCCACGTCCGTATGGCGCGTCACTGCGAAAACGGTCAGCGCGTCGCCGAGTTCCTCTCGAAGCACCCGAAGGTCGGCTGGGTAAGCTACTGCGGGCTGAGCGGAGACAGATACCACTCTCTCGCCGAAAAGTACCTGCCGAACGGCTCCTGCGGAGTTGTGAGCTTCGGCGTGAAGGGCGGGAGGAAGGCTGCCGAGGCGTTTATGAAAAATCTGCGCCTTGCCGCCATCGAGACTCACGTTGCGGACGCCCGCACCTGCTGCCTGCATCCCGCGAGCGCCACTCACAGGCAGATGAACGACGAGGAGCTTATCGCCGCCGGAGTCAGCCCCGACCTCGTAAGGATGAGCTGCGGGCTTGAGGACGCGGAGGATCTTATCGCTGATATCGACCAGGCTCTCGCAAAAATCTAAAGGGGCTCAAGCCCTGCTTTGAGGGTGATATACCATGCCTATCAAAATACCGGAGGGGCTGCCCGCCGCTCAAACTCTTAAAAATGAAAATATATTCGTAATGACGGAATCGCGCGCTACCACTCAGGATATCCGTCCTCTGCGTATCGCTCTTCTCAATCTTATGCCTACCAAGATCGCAACTGAAACTCAGCTCTCCCGCCTTCTGGGCAACACCCCGCTGCAGGTCGAGCTTGAGCTCATCCAGACGAAAACGCATAAGGCGAGGCACGTCTCCGAGGAGCATATGCTATCCTTCTACAAGACCTTCGACGACGTGCGGGATATGACCTTCGACGGAATGATAATCACAGGCGCGCCGGTCGAGCATCTGCCCTTCGAGGAGGTCGAATACTGGGACGAGCTCTGCGAGATAATGGAGTGGACAAAGTCGCACGTGACCAGCACCTTCCATATCTGCTGGGGAGCGCAGGCGGGGCTCTACTACCACTACGGTATCCCGAAGGCGCAGCTTCCTAAGAAGCTGTTCGGCGTTTTCCCTCACAGGGTCGAATATAAAAACCCGATACTTCTGCGCGGCTTCGACGACGTTTTCATGGCGCCTCACTCCCGCCACACCGCTGTGCTGCGCGAGGACGTCGAGAAGGTCCCCGCCGTCCGCATCATCGCCTCAAGCGAGGAGGCGGGTATCTACGCCATGTTTACCGAGGGCGGACGTCAGGTATTCATAACAGGGCATTCCGAATACGACGCCGACACTCTGAAAAACGAGTATCTCAGGGATAAGAGCCTCGGGCTTCCCATCGAGATACCCAAAAACTATTTTGAGGACGACGACCCGGAGAAGCCCGTCGCAGTCACCTGGCGCAGCCACGCGAATCTTCTCTACTCAAACTGGCTCAACTACTTCGTATATCAGGCAACGCCCTACGATATAACGGAGATACGCGGAGAGGAGCGCAGACCTTGAAAGACTTTTTAGACTCCCTCGACGCCGTCGCTATAGGGCAGTTTTCACTTCTCACCATACTCTCCGCCCTTCTCATTCTGATCGTCGCCGTCATTCTGAAGCGCTTTATACTCAAGCTTTTCTCTAAGGTTATGGAGAAGGTCAAGCTCGATGCGAGCATCAAGAGCTTCCTCAATGCCTCGATCAACACTATCCTCTGGATAGTAATAGTGCTCGTCACCGTCGACAGGCTCGGGATACCCGTAACGAGCCTCGTCGCTGTTCTGAGCGTCGTAGGCGTCGCTCTCTCGCTCTCGCTACAGAGCCTTCTGGAAAACATTTTCGCAGGAATTACTCTTCTGGGAACAAAGCCCATTCAGGTCGGCGAGTACGTTGAGATCGGCTCCGTCGCCGGAACGGTCAAAAAGCTCTCTCTCTTTTACGCCGTTCTCAACACCTCCGATAAAAAAACTGTCTACATACCGAACAGCACTGTGACCTCTTCCCTCGTCATCAACCACTCCGATGCGGCAGTAAGGCGAGTCGAGATAGACGTCTCCGCCTCCTATGACGACGAGCCGGACAAGGTCATCGCCTCGCTGATAAGGGCGGCGAAGACGGCAGACGCCGTGATAGACGTTGAAAAAGAGCCTATAGCCTTTGTCCAAAATTATGGTAACAGCAGCATCGATTATAAGCTCTACGTATTCACTCCGAACTCTCAGTTTTTAAGCACGAAATACTCCGTCACCCGCCGCATCTACTATGCGTTCCGCGAGGACGGAGTAACGATGACCTACGACCACCTCAACCTTCACATCGTTGAAAGCTCAAAAATAGAGGAGGCTTGAAAGTTATGCTAAAGGATCTTCAGGGACTTCTTCAAACTGTAACGCAGTGGATAATTCTTATCTCCGAGATAATAGGCGTCGGCATCCTCGCCTACGCCTTTGTAAAGGGGCTTATAGCCCTTTTCACTCCTAAGATAAACACGAAGCTCGTCCTTGCAAACGGCTTCTCGCTCTCGCTCGGCTTCCTGCTCGGCGGCGAGATACTGAGAACGGTTATCACCCACGATCTGAGCGATATCCTCATCGTCGCTGCTCTCGTCGCCATCAGGATCGCCCTCTCTCTGCTCCTCAGCCATGAGATAAAGCAGGAGAAAGAAAACGCGGGAAAAACCGACACGCTGTGAAAGAGCGGGGACTGCCCGCTATATAAGCGATATTTCAGAGGCGGAGACCTCGTAGGCCGTTTTTTCGGTCTCGGCTCCGTCCTCTATTTTTATGTATTTCCGCATCTGGAGCCTGCCCTTCAGCTCCGCCTCTGCGCCGACGGACCAGTCAGCGGTCTCTCTCGCTCTCGCGCCCCAGACGATTATCGGCAGGTAATCGCTCCTGCGGTATCTGCGCGGCACGGCGAGCATTATATCCGATATCTCGCGTCCCATGGGCGTTCTCCGATACGTCGGCTCCTTAACGAGCACGCCGGAGAGATATATTTCATTCTTCGGCTCACTGAATTCTATTCTCAGCTCCCGGGCAAGAACGTAGATAACTAGCCTTGCGCCGACTCCCGAGCGGTTGTTATATGAGCGCACCTCGCCGCTTAACGTCACCGGGTCGCCCTCTCTGACCGGGCAAAGCTCCAGAGTCTCCGCCCGGACGATCACGTTTACCCTGTCTACAGCGCCGGAAAGCCGCTCCACGTCCAGCGGAAAGCGGTAATACGCCGCCCCGTCCTTTACATCATGCGACTTCTCCGGCTCTGAAGCCGCGATACCCGAGAGAAACGCCCTGTCGTTCGATCTTTCCATTCCGCACCAGCTCCTTGACCTTAGTTCATGGTCAAGTATATGCGAAGCGGTTGATGTTATGCTATGCCCGTCAGCTCCCGTATCTTCTCCAAAACGTCCGAGCAGACGTTTCGGAACATCGCTCTCAGCTCACCGGACGAGGACTCCATGATGTAGGGCCTTCCCGCCACGCGCAGCATCGGCGCGTCGTTCCAGTTATCGCCGAAGGCGGCGACCTCGTCGCTCTCTATGCCGAGCTCTGACATCAGAGCAAAAAGGCCCTTGCCCTTGTCCGCGAGGGTGAAATCCCACCACGTCGGGCCGGCGCACGCCATATTGACTTTGTCCGCCCACTTCGGGCGCAGGATATCTCCGGCGGCGTTCAAATCGACGGGGCAGTAGGCGGCGAGCTTGACGATCGGCTCTTCAATATCCTCCACCCTGTCCACAACAGTAAGCTTGTTTCCAAGACCCTTCATGGGACCTGCAAAGAGGCTCTCCGTCTCGCTAAGAATGTAGCTTGACCGTATGCCGGAGATTATAACGTAAGTATTCTCGATAGAGCTGATATCTCTGCCAATCTGAAGCGCCGTCTCCCGCGGCATCTCGGTCTTTGATATGAGCTTTGCGCTCTCCTCCGGTCCGCTTGAGTAGACTGCTCCTCCGTTTTCGCTTATATAATAAATATCGTCCGCTATCTCGCGAAAGAGAACGCGCATACTGTGGTACTGCCTTCCCGACGCGGGGCAAAAGATAATACCCCTTCTCCTGAGCTCCCGCACAGTCTCCGCGAGCTCGCGGGGCAGACT
>CACXBO010000134.1 GCA_902765975.1 Oscillospiraceae bacterium | reverse complement strand
GAAGCCTATCTCATCTTCCGTCTCTCTGAAATGATCGGCTATCACTTTTTCCATAGAGGCTGCAAGCTTATCCTGATCGTATGGCTCAATTTCGGGCTCCGGCTCCGGTTCAGGCTCGGACTCGGGCTCCGGCTCGGTTATTTCTTCCAGTTCGGTTTTGATCTCATCTTCGAGTTCTTTTATCTCCTCTGGCGCTCCGGCAAAGCTGCAGCTCGCAGCTATCGATATGAGTACTGCTACTGCAAGAACTGCCGCGATTGTCATTCTCGGTCTCTTTGCTATCATCGTCACTCTCTCTTTAAGTGCGCTCTTTCCGTTTGTCATCGTTGTAGCCGTGCAGAGAAGAGATACCCTGCTCGCCCTCTTCGCTGATAGCTCGATCAGCGTCGCCCCGTACCTCGTCCTCTCGGCTTCGCCTATCCTCTTGAGTGCGCCCGCGTCTGCGCAGAGCTCGCTGTCATGCCTCGCAAGAGCCGCTGCCCACCATACTAGCGGGTTATACCAATGTATCGCCAGAGCGAAGCTTCTCAGAAGCGTCCATACATGGTCGCCGTGCCTGTGGTGGCTCAGCTCGTGCGCAAGCACGTGCCTCAGCTTTACTGCGTCCTCCGCAGTTTCCGCAGAGATATATATCGCATTTCCGAACAAGCATGAGGACGATAGATTCTCTACCGCGTATACCCTCAGCCGGCATTCTATGCTGATCGGCCTCCGCCGCCTGTGAAGCTTCAGGTAAAAGCGAAGGTTTGATATCGCAAACAGTATTATCGCGGCGCCCGTTCCCGCTATCCATACCGCTATCAGAATGTCAGTTACTTCTATCGGCGGCTTTGCCTCTTCGATAACCTCCGGCTCTGCTTCCCGCGTCTCTTCCGGCGTCTCTTCCGACGCTCTAACTGACGGTATTGTCGGCGGCGCTATAACCGATACGCTCACCGCCTCCTCTGCGGCAGCCAAATTTCTCTCCGGCGCCTCCGGTATCACGTTTGCCCGGTATTCTAAGCTTTTTATTTCCGGAGTCTTCTCCGCGTTTTGCTCGATCTCATATTCGACAGTCTCGATTTTCGGCGCTTCTGTTCTCGCTTTTCCTGCTCTAACCGTATCCTCTATCGCTATGCTTGCCTGCTGCGTTATATTCTGGACGCTGATTGGGCTTGAAAATACTGCACCGGGGAATATTAGCCTTAGCAGCACTATTCCCCACAGGGCATACCTAAGACCGGGACGCATCCGCTTGCCGAACGCCCCCCTTATACCAATTACCGAAAGGATAAGAACGAAAGACGAGATTATCCACGTCACAACCGTCATTCTTCCTCTCGCCCCTCCTTCAATATACGGTACAATTCATCTATTTCCTCATCGCTCAGGTCGCTTTCCTTTGCCATTGTGTTTACAAGCAGTCCCAGCCCCGACGCCTTTATCTTTGTGAGCGTGTTCCTTGCCTCCTGCCGTACTGCCGCCTCTCTCTCCAATATCGGATAGAACTGCTTTCGTACCCACGAGGTATCTATCCTAACTGCTCCCTTTTCCGAAAGCCGGTTCAGCATTATGTTTATCGTCGCTTTCGTCCACCCGGTATCGTCCTTCAAGGCCTCCACCATATTCTTGATTGTTAGCGGGCTTTCCTCCCACAAAAGGTTCATCAGTTTCCATTCTCCGTCTGACAGCGATATCTTGTTCATTGGGATCACCTCATTTTTTATTTCTTGGGTAACATCTGTTAAAATTATATTAGCATATCGGGTAACTCTTGTCAACTACTATTATATAAAAAAACCTCCCTCTCCGTCAGCGGATAAGGGAGGTTTTTCTTATTTGAGAAAGCTTATACGAGCTCGATGACGCCGGTCTCGGCGGCGTCGCCGCGGCGGATGCCGGTGCGGGTAACTCTGGTATAGCCGCCGTTGCGGTCGGCATACTTGGTGGCGAGCTCGGAGAAGACCTTTGTCACGACGTCCTCTCTCGTGATGAAAGCGAGAGCCTGACGGCGGGAGGCAAGAGTGTTCTTCTTCCCAAGGGTTATCATTTTCTCGGCGAGAGGAGCGATCTCCTTGCAGCGGGTAATGGTAGTCTCCATCTTTCCGTTGTCAAGGAAGTCGGTGACCTGCTGTCTGAGCATGGCCATGCGCTGATCCGTGGTCTTGCCGAGCTTACGGGGTCCGGTCATTGGTTTTTCCTCCTTTTCAGAAGCGTCAGTTCGTGCGGCTTACCAAAACGCCGCCGGTTTAGTTGTTATCGTCGCTGGCGAGGGAGAGACCCATCATCGCCAGCTTGTGTATTACCTCTTCAAGGCTCTTGTGGCCCAGGTTGCGGACCTTGATCATCTCGGCCTCTGTCTTGTTTATGAGCTCCTCAACAGTGTTGATATTCGCGCGCTTGAGGCAGTTGAAGCTGCGTACGGAGAGGTCGAGCTCTTCTATAGTCATCTCAAGGACCTTATCGCGCTGAGTCTCGCTTTTCTCAACAATCAGGCTCTTGGAGCCGGCCGTCTCGGAGAGGTCGGTGAACAGAGTGAAGTGGTCGCAGAGTATCTTCGCGCCCATTGACACAGCGTCTCTCGCGGAAACGGTCTTATCAGTCCAGACCTCAAGAGTAAGCTTGTCGAAATCGGTCATGTTCCCGACTCTGGTGTTCTCAACGGTGTAGTTAACCTTGAGCACGGGGGTGTAGATGGAGTCGATGGGGATAACGCCGATCACGTTTTGCTTCGTCTTGTTCCTTTCGGCGGAAACGTAGCCTCTGCCGTGGTTCAGAGTGAGCTCCATACGAAGCTGAGCGTCGGGTCCGAGCGTCGCAATATGGAGGTCCGGGTTGATTATCTCAACTTCGCCGTCGGCCTTGATATCGCCCGCAGTTACCTCGCCCTCGCCGAGAGCCTCGATATACACGGTCTTCTCGCCCTCACAGTGGAGCTTCGCGATGATGCTCTTGAGATTGAGGACTATCTCGGTAACGTCTTCCTTGACGCCGGGAATAGTGGAAAACTCGTGCTGTATACCCGCGATCTTAACGCTGGTTATCGCGGTGCCGGGCAGGCTGGAAAGGAGTATCCTTCTGAGAGAGTTGCCCAGGGTTATCCCGTAGCCCCTCTCAAGAGGCTCAACAACGTACTTTCCGTAGGACTCGTCGCCGGGTGTTTCCACGCATTCGATGCGGGGCTTTTCAATTTCTATCACTAAATTTTACCCTCCTTAAAATTTTGACGCAAAAAGCGTCCGATGATGCTTTGGAACTATTCGAGGGCTGAGGGACAGGCGGAAGGGAACAGGCTTCCCTTTTCCGCTCGCCCTGCATTCATTACTTGGAATAGAGCTCGACGATGAGGTGCTCCTCGACCTCGAAGTCGATGTCATCGCGCTGCGGCATGGCGACAACCTTGCCCTGTGCCTTCGCGGCGTCGTAAGAGAGCCACTTCGGTACGTTGCGGAAGGCGTCCTCAGCGGTCATCTCCTTGAACTTGGGAAGGCTCTTGGAGCTCTCCTTGATTCCGATGACCATGCCGGGCTTTACGAGGTAGGAGGGAATGTTGACCTTGTGTCCGTCAACGGTGAAATGACCGTGGTTGACGAGCTGACGGGCCTCCCTGCGGGTGTTGGCCAGACCGAGGCGG
>CACXBO010000133.1 GCA_902765975.1 Oscillospiraceae bacterium | reverse complement strand
GGAAAGGGACTTGAGTGGTCTTCCGCTTGGTCCTGCAACAGCTCTTCCTCTCTTACCGTTGTCGATAAGGGAGTCAACAGCTTCCTGAAGCATACGCTTCTCGTTTCTAACGATAATGTCAGGAGCACCAAGCTCAAGGAGTCTCTTAAGACGGTTGTTTCTGTTTATTACTCTTCTGTAAAGATCGTTAAGATCGGAGGTGGCGAAGCGTCCGCCGTCGAGCTGGACCATAGGACGTATCTCCGGCGGGATAACGGGCAGAACGTCAATTATCATCCACTCGGGCTTATTGCCGCTCTTATAGAAGCTCTCTACGACCTCAAGGCGCTTTACTATCTTCGCCTTTTTCTGACCTGACGCGTTTTTAAGCTCGTCGCGGAGCTCGCGTGAGAGCTTCTCGCAGTCGATCTCATGGAGAAGCTTTTTTATCGCCTCTGCGCCCATTCCGGCGTCGAAGTCGTTTTCATACTTCTCGCGCATATCGCGGTATTCCTTCTCTGTGAGAAGCTGGTTCTTTTGAAGAGGCGTATCGCCCGGATCGGTTACAATATAGCTCGCGAAATAGAGAACTTTTTCAAGAATGCGCGGGGTAAGGTCAAGGATGAGGCCCATTCTGGATGGGATACCCTTGAAATACCAGATGTGGGATACGGGAACGGCAAGGTCGATATGACCCATGCGCTCGCGACGCACCTTCGATCTTGTGACCTCAACTCCGCAGCGCTCGCAGACTTTGCCCTTGAAGCGGATCTTTTTATACTTTCCGCAGTGGCATTCCCAGTCCTTCGTCGGCCCGAAAATTCTTTCGCAGAACAGTCCGTCGCGCTCAGGCTTGAGGGTGCGGTAGTTGATGGTCTCCGGCTTTTTGACCTCGCCGAAAGACCACTCTCTTATCATTTCCGGAGAAGCAATTCCGATCTGAATGGCGTCAAACGGTGTGTAGCTCATCTCTTATTCCTCCTCCTGTGCTAAATCATAATCAGACGGCTCGCTGTAATCGTCGTAATCAGATGAGAACTCATCGTCGTCATCCTCTGCCTCAGAGCCGTAGTTGCCGCTCATGATATCCTCCGCCATACCGGTAGAATAACCTGCGGAGTGGAACTCGCGGTCATCGGAAGAGAAATTCTCATTTTCGACGCTTCTGAAGCCGCCGGCGTATTCGTCGTCTTCATCGTCGCGTAGCTCAATTTCCTGTCCGTCCTTATCGAGCACCTTGATATCAAGGCAGAGCGACTGGAGTTCCTTTACGAGTACCTTGAACGACTCGGGAACGCCCGGCTTGGGTATGTTGTGTCCCTTAACTATCGCCTCGTAGGTTCTGACACGGCCGGTAACATCGTCGGACTTTACGGTCAGTATCTCCTGGAGGGTATAGGCTGCGCCGTAAGCCTCAAGGGCCCAAACCTCCATTTCTCCGAATCTCTGACCGCCGAACTGAGCCTTACCGCCGAGAGGCTGCTGAGTCACAAGGCTGTAAGGACCGGTAGAGCGTGCGTGGATCTTATCGTCGACAAGGTGATGGAGCTTTAAGAAGTAAACGTAGCCTACGGTTATCGGATTGTCGAACGCCTCTCCGGTACGTCCGTCGTATACTACGCTCTTTCCGTCGGTACGGAGTCCCGCCTGGCCAAGAAGCTCGCGGATCTCAGACTCCTTTGCTCCGTTGAAGATCGGAGTCGCGACCTTCCAGCCGAGAGCCTGAGCGGCATAGCCGAGGTGTACCTCAAGAACCTGTCCGATATTCATACGGGAAGGTACGCCGAGGGGATTCAGCACTATGTCGAGCGGAGTGCCGTCGGGTAGATACGGCATATCTTCTTTTGGAAGAATGCGGGAAACGACGCCCTTATTTCCGTGGCGGCCCGCCATCTTATCTCCTACGGATATCTTGCGTTTCTGTGCGATATAGACTCTGACGACCTCGTTTACGCTCGGGCTGAGCTCGTCGCCGTTTTCACGGGTGAAAACTTTAACGTCGACTACGATGCCGCTCTCGCCGTGAGGCACCTTGAGCGAGGTGTCGCGGACCTCTCTCGCCTTTTCGCCGAAGATGGCTCTAAGCAGCCTCTCCTCCGCGGTTAGGTCGGTCTCGCCCTTTGGAGTGACCTTGCCGACGAGGATATCGCCTGCGTGGACCTCCGCTCCTATGGAGATGATTCCGCGCTCATCGAGGTACTTGAGGCTGTCCTCGCTGACTCCGGGGATATCGCGGGTGATCTCCTCGGGTCCGAGCTTGGTGTCGCGGGCGTCGATCTCGTGCTCCTCGATATGGATGGAGGTAAACACGTCCTCCATAGCAAGGCGCTCGTTAAGGAGGATAGCGTCCTCGTAGTTATATCCTTCCCAAGTCGTAAATCCGACGAGGAGGTTCTTTCCGAGGCTTATCTCGCCGTTGGACGTTGCGGGACCGTCTGCAAGGACGGATTTATAGGATACTCTCTCGCCTACCTGAACGGCAGGGCGCTGGTTAATGCAGGTTCCCTGGTTGGATCTTGCGAATTTTATAAGGTGATAGTCCTTAATATCACCGGAATCATATTTGACCGTTATCGTCGTGGCGTCAACGTAGGTAACAACGCCGTCGCCCTCGGCTACTACGACGACAGCCGAATCGACAGCGCACTTGTGCTCAATGCCCGTGGCGACTATTGCCGCCTCCGTCGTGAGCAGAGGTACTGCCTGGCGCTGCATGTTCGCGCCCATCAGCGCGCGGTTTCCGTCGTCGTTCTCAAGGAAGGGTATCATCGCGGAAGCGACCGATACCATCATTCTCGGCGAAATATCGACGTAGTCTACCCGGCTCTTCTCGACCTCGACTATCTCGTCGCGGTGACGGCATACGACTCTCTGATTTGCAAAGCAGCCGTTCTCGTCGAGAGGCTCGGTCGCCTGAGCGACGACAAAGCGATCCTCCTGGTCGGCGGTGAGATAGTCAACGTGGTCGGTCACTCTTCCGGTTTCCTTATCGACCTTGCGGAAAGGCGCGATCATGAAACCGTACTCATTGACCTTCGCATAGGAAGCAAGGTAAGAGATAAGTCCGACGTTGGGTCCTTCGGGCGTCTCTATCGGGCACATACGGCCGTAGTGGCTGTAGTGAACGTCGCGGACGTCGAAGGATGCGCGGTCACGTGAAAGGCCGCCGGGGCCGAGAGCGGAAAGCCTGCGCTTATGAGTAAGCTCCGCGAGCGGATTCGTCTGATCCATAAACTGTGAGAGCGGGCTGGATCCAAAGAACTCCTTGATCGCCGCAGTCACGGGGCGGATATTTATAAGGCTCTGTGGCGTAACGACGTCGAGATCCTGAAGCGTCATGCGCTCGCGGATCACTCGCTCCATTCTGGAGAAGCCGACTCTGAACTGGTTCTGAAGAAGCTCGCCGACAGAACGCATACGGCGGTTTCCGAGATGGTCTATGTCGTCCGCCTCGCCCGCACCGTGGGCAAGGGTTCCGAGATAATTGACTGTAGCGTAGATATCGTCCGGGATAATGAACTTGGGAACGAGGTCGTCGACGTTCATACGAACGGCTTCCTTTAGCTCGTCGCCGGAATAGTTTTCAAGAAGTCCCTTCAGGACGATCCAGCGTACTCTCTCCTTAATGCCGACTTCCTTGGGATCAAAACTAACGAAGCGGTCAAGCCAGACCATTCCATTGCCGAAGCATTTAACTTCCTTACCGCTTTCGCCCTTGATATAGGCCTCGAGCACTCCGAGCCTGTCAAGCTCCTCCGCCCTGTCGCGGGTAAGCGTCTCCCCCGCGTCGGCTATGAGCTCTCCTGTCATAAGATCGGCTATCGGTCTTGTGAGCTGCTTACCGACCAGTCTCGACCATACTGCGAGCTTTTTATTATATTTATATCGTCCGGCAGTTGAGATGTCGTACCTTCTCGGATCGAAAAAAAGATTGAAGATGAGAGTCTCGGCGGAATCGACGGTGGGAGGATCGCCCGGGCGAAGCCTGCGGTAGATCTCCATGAGAGAATCCTCGCGGCTGATGCAGCCGTCCTTGTCGATAGTGGATACTATGCGCTCGTCCTCGCCGAACACTTCCTTAAGCTGGTCGTTGGTAACGCAGCCGACTTCCGCTCCGGACATGCTGAGCCACGTATAGGGCTCCTCCGTCCTTCTGCCTATGGCGCGGAGGAAGCAAGTTATCGGGAGTTTGCGGTTCTTGTCGATCCGGACGTTGAACATATCCTGAGAGTCGGTCTCATATTCGAGCCATGCGCCTCTGTAGGGTATGACGGTAGTGGCATAAACAGGCTGATTGGTCTTATCGACGTTCTTTTCATAGTACACTCCGGGAGAACGGACGATCTGCGATACGACAACGCGCTCAGCGCCGTTTATTACGAAGGTGCCGCCGTCAGTCATCAGCGGGAAATCTCCCATGAAGATCTCCTGCTCCTTTATCTCCTCGGTCTCCTTATTGCGGAGACATACGCTGACCTTGAGAGGGGCTGCGTACGTTGCGTCTCTCGCCTTGCACTCCTCAACGGAATACTTGGGAGGATCGTCCATCTTGTAGTCCAAAAAGCTGAGCTCAAGATTTCCGCTGTAGTCGGTGATCGCAGCGACGTCCTTGAAGACGTCGCGAAGACCCGTCTCCAAAAACCACTTGTAGGAATCTCTCTGGATCTCAAGAAGATCGGGCATGTCCTGAATCTCAACCGATTTGGCAAAGCTCTTTCTCAGCGTTTTGCCATACCATACGTCCTTAGGCAATTGGCTTCACTCCTTAAATAATCTTGCGGAAAATGATACGCCCGGTGCAGTTGCATCATTTTCCGGTGATGTACTTGATTTTCTGTGATTTTGTGTTATACTATGCTCAGTTATAAAGGAGATTAGCGCACAGGTGGCACAAAATCACTTTATTTTACCAGTATAGAATTCATATGTCAATAGTTTTTTCGGCAAAGTTTATTGCTTTGCCGATTTTTTATATATTCATACCTAAGCACGCAAAAAAACCGCTCACCCGATTGGGTGAACGGTTTTTGGTGCGGGAGATGAGACTTGAACTCACACGCCTATTGACACACGCCCCTCAAACGTGCCTGTCTACCTATTCCAGCACTCCCGCG
>CACXBO010000132.1 GCA_902765975.1 Oscillospiraceae bacterium | reverse complement strand
ATTGATTACCATTCCCACATAACGGCGTTGTCGACGAAAAACTTATAGACGGGAGCGACGGCGCGGAAATCCTTGATGATGCGCTTATGAAGCCCCTCTGAGAAGGTCAGAGAGGGGAGAGGACCGCTGTCAAGCGAAATATTGCGCTGGTCGAGCCACGCTCGCTTGTTCTCCGGCTGCGTGACAAACGGGCTTTTTTTATAGGTCTCACCTACAATTTTCAGATGCTTTTGCTTCCTGTACGCCTCGTCCGCTGCTATCCACTCCGGGTCGTCTGAAAGTACCTTTTCGCGCAGAGCCTTCATCGTTGCGCTGCCCGCCTGATACCAGCCCATGCCCCATTCAACGCCGGCGGGCGAGACTGCGAACCAGTAGCTTGGGTATCCGCGGTACTTTTCCCGGACGAACGAACCCCAGATATATTCGCGGTAGGTCGGCAGCTCCGCCTTTTGCATACGCGTATCGCGCCAAAGCCGGGAGATGGACTTGCCGACCTTAGGTATGCAGATGAACTCCGGATCTATTTTAAGCATTGCCGGGGCAATAAGCTCAAAAAGCTCCGCCATAGGCTTTACTACAAACTCCTCATACTCGCTGCTATGCTCGCGGAACCATTCGCGTGAGTCCATTACGTGGTTTTCCATTAAAAAAGAGAGAGTTCTCTCGCTGAATGCCATTTCGATCCCTCCGATCGTTTTCGGTATTATACGATAATACAAGCGAAAACTCAAGGTATTGACATGAAATTAGCAAGGGTATATACTTATTTTATCATTTTTTATCCGTAATAATTTCAAGGAGTGTATAGAAAAATGCGTGAAGCGATACTTGCTGCAATGCCTATCCTCGTATGGGTGCTCGCCGCCCTGAATCTGTTCCTATTGATATTGATTTTCAAGGAATACGGGAAAAACAAGTATAATAAGCTGCCGTTTCTTATGGGTGTTTTGGCCTTCGGCCTTTTTTACGACTCGCTGATCATCGCACTGGGTACCGTAATGCCGGAAGGCGGCTTTTTCAAGGCTATAAGCCAGATACGTTTCGTGCTTCACGGCTTTTTGATACCGCTGATCATTCCGATCTCAGCCATGGCATTGAGGCTAAAGCCTAAGGCGCTTAAGACAGTATGGCTCGCAACTCTCGTTCTGATGCTCGTCGGACTTATTTCCGGTATCTGCGTCAATACAGAGGCGAGGACCGTAGGCGGCATAATACGCTATGCGTCTTCAGCTCAGACTCCCGGTTGGGCTGAGGCTGTTCAGAACGGGCTCAGCTACGTTACCGTGTTTCTCATCATAATCGCCGGAGCAGTCGTTCTCATTAAGGAGAAGACTCCGCATTTCCTCCTCGCAGGCTTCTTTATGCTTGCCTTTACGATACTCGGCATATTCCTCGGAAAGAGCCCGGACGGCGACAGAACAAAGAGCCTTATGTTTTTCATAAGCATGTTCGGCGAGACGCTTATGACGCTGTTTTTCCTTCTGTTCCATAAAAAACGGGCAAAAGCTGACCGAAGGATCAACGAGAGATAAGGGGAAGATTGCCGGAAAAAAGTGCTTGAAATATCCGCGTAACTGTGATATACTCACACAGTACGCGGATATAGTTCATCGGTAGAACGACGGCTTCCCAAGCCGTAGAGGTGGGTTCGATTCCCATTATCCGCTCCAAGTTGCCGCGAGCTTTTTGCTTGCGGCTTTTTTATTTGCCATAAAATTGACTTTCATAGAGGCTTGTGATAAAATATAAAATTAGCTTAATATGGAAAAGTGTATTATCCGGGAGAATTATTATGTGGATTTCTGATAAATGGAAGGATTACGAGCTGCTGGACACCTCATCCGGCGAGAGGCTTGAGAGGTGGGGAAAGGTTTATATGGTGCGACCCGACCCTCAGGTGATCTGGGACACGCCTAAGCGCGATCCGAGGTGGAGAAGCGCAGACGCAAGATATTCCCGCTCGTCTACTGGCGGCGGAAGCTGGGAAAAGAAGACCGTGCCGGAATCTTGGCAGATAAAATACGGAGAGCTTACGTTTAACATAAAGCCCATGAACTTCAAGCACACCGGGCTTTTCCCGGAGCAGGCTGCAAATTGGGACTGGGCGATGGATAAGATAAAGAATGCTGGAAGACCGATAAAGGTTCTGAATCTATTCGCATATACCGGAGCGTCTACTGCTGCGTTGCTCTCCGCCGGAGCTGAGGTGTGCCACGTAGACGCTGCGAAGGGTATGGTTGCATGGGCAAAGGAGAACGCAGCCTCTTCGGGAGTACAGGATAAACCTGTCCGCTGGATAATAGACGACTGCGCGAAATTCGTACAGCGTGAAATTCGCCGCGAGCATAAATACGACGCTATCGTTATGGACCCGCCGAGCTACGGTCGAGGCCCGTCCGGCGAGGTGTGGAAGCTGGAGAACGACCTGATGCCCTTTGTGCGGCTTTGCGCCGGCGTCCTCTCCGACGATCCGCTGTTCGTTCTTATAAACTCATACACAACGGGGCTTTCGCCTTCCGCTATAACCTACGTTGCCGAGTCGGTGTTCGCACCAAGATTCGGAGGCAAGGCGAGAGCTGAGGAACTCGGCCTGCCGGTATCCTCAACCGGTCTATGTCTGCCCTGCGGCGCATCCTGCCGCATGGAATTTTGATTATTTCCGATTGGAACATATAGTATATGACTGAATTTGCTATAAAAACCGATGCTCTGTCTTTTTTCTACCCGCCTGAGGAGGGCGAAGCGCCGAAGAACGCGCTGACCGATGTTACCGTTTCCGTTCCGGAAGGAAAGTTTACTGTGATTCTCGGACATAACGGAAGCGGCAAATCCACCCTTGCAAGGCATATGAACGCTCTGCTCCTGCCCAAGGGCGGCAAGGTATACGCTTTTGGGATGGACACCGAGGATGAGAACCTGACGCTTGAGATAAGGCGCAGAGTCGGAATGGTATTCCAGAATCCGGACAATCAGATAGTATCAAACGTCGTCGAAGAGGACGTGGCCTTTGCGCCGGAGAATCTCGGCATACCGACAGAGGAGATCAGAGAGAGGGTGGACAGCGCCCTCAAGATGGTTGGAATGTATGAATTCCGCGAGCACGCGCCGCACCT
>CACXBO010000131.1 GCA_902765975.1 Oscillospiraceae bacterium | reverse complement strand
TTTTTCTTGCCTTAAAAAACCCTGCGCGCCTTGAAATACAGACTATCGCGTGGTAAAATATAATTTAATGATTTTATGAAGGAAGAGTTTAGCCTTGAACATATTAGCGATAGAATCATCCTGCGACGAGACCGCGGTCAGCGTCGTGCGCGACGGGAGGCAGGTGCTCTCCGACGAGGTGCTGAGTCAGGCGGATATGCACGCCCTGTACGGCGGAGTTGTGCCGGAGATAGCCTCAAGAAACCATATAAAGGTCATATCCCGCCTTGCCGACTCAGCTCTTGAGAAGGCGGGGCTCACAAAGGCCGAGATAGACGCCGTAGCCGTGACTTACGCGCCGGGGCTTATCGGAGCCCTCCTTGTGGGAGTAAATTTCGCCAAGGCTGCGGCTATGGCTCTCGGAGTGCCGCTCATCCCCGTGCATCACGTTCGGGGGCATATCGCCGCGAACTACGTCGCATTTCCGGAGCTTGAGCCGCCCTTTCTCTGCCTCGCCATTTCGGGCGGCAACACGATAATAGTCGACGTGAGAGGCTATACCGATATGTCGGTAATCGGCTCGACCCACGACGATGCGGCGGGCGAGTGTTTCGATAAGGCCGCCCGCGTTCTCGGCCTGCCTTATCCCGGCGGCAGACCGATGCAGGAGCTCGCGGAAAAGGGCGACGACAGGGCGTATAAGCTGCCAAACGCAAGGATTGATGGGCGGCCCTACGATATGAGCTTCTCCGGACTGAAGACCGCAGTGGTAAACATAGCGCATACCGCCGGGCAGAAGGGCGAGGAGATAGACAGAGCCGGGCTTGCCGCCTCCTTCCAGCGCGCCGTCAGCGAGGCTCTCGTGCCGAGGACGATGTCGGCCGCCCGTGAGCTCGGCTATGATAAGATAGTCGTCGCCGGAGGCGTCGCCGCGAACAAGAGAGTGCGCGCCGACTTCGAGGAGGCCTGCCGCGCCGAGGGGAAGACCCTTTTCGTCCCGCCCCTGAGGCTCTGCGGGGACAACGGCGCTATGATAGGCGCTCAGGCCTACTACGAATACCTCGCCGGAACCCGCGCAGGAGCCGAGCTGAACGCTTACGCCACCCGCGAGATAGACGCGGATTTCTCCGATTTGGGGTAAAAAAGTTCATTTCCCGTATAACGCGCCCGAAAACATGTTCTTATGTTAACAGCGCTACCGGCTGCGAGGGAATACGGTCCTTAATTCCGACGGTTTGTAATTTTTTCCAAAAATACCGCGAAGGCGCGTGGCTGCTTGCTTTTCCGGCTGTGGAAAACCCTGTGGAAAATGTGAATAACTCTTTGTTATCCGGTTTACGTGACGATTTATCGTAAACCGAAAAGGTCGAAACGGGGCGGAAAAGGTCGAAGCGAAAGACGGCGAAAAGCGGGCGAAGTCAGGCGAAAACGGAGACGTTTTCGGGTTTTATCTTTCACGCCCGAATGCGGGGGCGAAAACGCGAAAGTGCGGTTTTGATGATTATCTGAGGACATTATACAGAAAGTAATCACCATGGGAGGGTGCGTCTCATATGGGCATACACGATGGACACAGGGAGAGGCTCAAGGCACAGTTCAGGGAAAAGGGGCTCGACGGCATGACGGAGTACCGCGCTCTTGAGCTGCTGCTTTTTTATGCCATACCGATGGCGGACGTGTATCCCGTTTCTAAAGCGCTTATTGATCGGTTCGGGTCGCTTTCAAGCGTGCTTGCGGCAACGGTGGACGAGCTATGCTCCGTGCCGGGCGTAGGCGCAAACACGGCGACTCTCATAAAGCTTGTTCCGCAGATCACGAAGAAATATCTCGTAAGCACGGCAAGCGGCATCCTGCGGATAAACACGCCTGCTAATGCGGGGGTATATCTTATGCCCTTCTATTTTGGCGCGAAGGTCGAGAAGGCGCACGTGCTTTTCCTTGACGCAGAGGGCGTCATCATCGATCTGAAGCTGATAGCTGCCGGAGACGAGGGCAGCGTGATGATAGATCCGGAGGCGATAGCCGAAGCTGCTTACAAAGCGGGCGCCGACCGCGTTGTTCTCGCGCACAATCACCTCAGCGATATCGCGCTAAGCTCCACGAGCGACGTTGAGACGACCGGGAGGGTCAGAGCTGCGCTCGAGGCGCGGGGAATAAGGCTTTGGGACCACGTTATAATATCAAAGAACGACTTCGTGTCGATGAGGGACAGCGGAATGCTGTGAGAACGGAGAAGTATATGGATAGATTTGAGGTAGTGAGCGGCTTCGAGCCGGCGGGAGATCAGCCGGAGGCGATCGACAGGCTCGCATGGGGCATTGAAAACGGAATAGACGAGGAGACGCTTCTGGGCGTCACAGGGTCCGGCAAGACCTACACTATGGCGAAGGTCATAGAGAGGGTGCAGAAGCCGACTCTCGTTTTAGCGCACAACAAGACTTTAGCCGCGCAGCTCTGCAGCGAGTTCCGCGAGTTTTTCCCGAACAACGCTGTAGAATACTTCGTAAGCTACTACGACTACTACCAGCCGGAGGCGTATATCCCGCATACCGACACCTATATCGAGAAGGACTCCGCGATAAACGACGAGATCGAGAGACTTCGCCACAGCGCGACGAGCTCGCTATCCGAGAGGCGCGACGTTATCGTCGTCTCCTCCGTGAGCTGCATTTACGGCCTCGGCGACCCTATAGACTATAAGAATATGGTGATAAGCCTCAGAACGGGCATGGAATACGGCAGGGACAGGCTGCTGAAAAAGCTCGTTGAGATAAGATACGAGAGAAATGACATAGCCTTCGACAGAAATATGTTCCGCGTCCGCGGCGACACGGTGGAGGTATTCCCCGTATATTCCCACGACAAGGCGATAAGGATAGAATTCTTCGGCGACGAGGTGGACAGGATATCCGAGTTCACGCCGGTGAACGGTCAGGCGACGCGGGTTTTGAACCACGTCGCCATCTACCCCGCAAGCCACTACGTCACCACTCGGGAGAAGCTGAACGCGGCTATCTTCGAGATAGAGCGCGAGCTGGAGGAGCGCGAGGCGTGGTTCAAGGCGCACGATAAGCTTATAGAGGCGCAGAGAATAAGGCAGCGCACGATGTACGATATCGAGATGCTTCAGGAGCTCGGCTACTGCACGGGGATAGAGAACTATTCGCGAATTATGTCGCAGAGAGCTCCAGGCTCTGCCCCGATGACTCTTCTCGACTATTTCCCCGAAGACTTTTTGATGTTTATCGACGAGAGCCACGTCACCGTTCCGCAGGTGCGGGCAATGTACAACGGCGACAGGGCGAGGAAGGAGAGCCTCGTGGACTACGGCTTCCGCCTCCCCTCTGCCTTTGACAACAGGCCCCTCAAATTCGAGGAGTTCCAGAAGAAGATAAACCGCGTGGTCTACGTCTCCGCCACTCCCGGACAGTATGAGAGGGAGAGATCGGGACTGATCGCCGAGCAGATAATAAGGCCGACCGGTCTGCTCGACCCGAGAGTGGAGCTCAGGCCGGTTGAGGGCCAGATAGACGACCTCATCGGCGAGATAAACCAGAGAGCCGAAAAGGGCGAGAGGACCCTTGTAACGACGCTGACGAAGAAGATGGCGGAGGATCTGACCGCATATCTCACGAGAGCGGGCATAAAAGTGCGCTATATGCACCACGATATCGACACTATAGAGCGAATGGAGATAATCCGCGATCTGCGCCTCGGAGCCTTCGACGCCCTAGTGGGCATAAACCTTCTGAGAGAGGGTCTCGATATACCGGAGGTCAGCCTTGTTGCCATACTGGACGCGGATAAGGAGGGCTTCCTCCGAAGCGAAACGAGCCTTATCCAGACGATAGGCAGAGCTGCGCGTAACGCCGAGGGTCTCGTCATACTCTATGCGGATACCGTCACTCCGAGCATGAGAGCGGCGATGGACGAGACGGAGCGCAGGCGCGAGAAGCAGGCAAGGTTCAACGAAGAGCACGGCATCGTGCCGAGAACGATAAAGAAGGAGGTAAGGGATATCATCGAGATATCCTCCGCCGTCGAGTCTGCCAAGCCGGGAAGAGAGAAAAAGCTAACTGCGCGCGAGAGAGAAGAAGCAATAAGAAAGCTCGAGAAGGAGATGGTAAAGGCGTCGAAAATGCTCGAATTCGAGTATGCCGCCGTCCTGCGCGACAGGATAATCGAGCTGAGAGGTATGGGAAAATAAATGGCAAAAAAGCTTGCGGCCTTCGCCGCGGTACTTACAGCCCTCGTCCTTTTCTTCGCTCTCGGGGCGTCGGCGCAGAGTGCCCCCGTCTTCGGCACAGTCGCCGACCCGGAGGCGAAGGGCAATACGGATATATATATTCAGGAGACAGACGGGACGAACTACCTGTTTCTCCCCGCCTCGGCAAGCCTTGAAAGGATGAACCTCGTGTTCCGCGGCGGAGAGGCGACGATAGCGAACGGCACGGTCACAAGGCAGATAAAGAGCGGCGAGACCTTCGATCTCACGCGCCTTTTTCCCGGCGGCACGGAGGAGTATACCCTCACCTTCGTCCAGAGAAACAGGCACATCAAATTCACCGTGCTGCGTTCGGAGAACGTGAGAAGCCTCTTCATAACGAGCGCGGACAGGGAGAACAGGGGCAGGGAATGGGTCGAGTTCTCCCGCGAGAACAGGGCGGGCGGCGGCGCAGTCCTCCTTCGTCCGGACGGAACGGTGACCTACGCGGGCGATATTAAGAGCATCAGAGGCAGGGGCAATTCGACTTGGAACTACCCGAAGAAGCCGTATCAGCTTAGGCTGTCCTCTCCGGCCGACCTTCTCGACGGCGGCGAGGAGAAGAAAAACGACACGTGGCTCCTGCTTGCAAACTATATAGACGGCACTCTCGTACACAACTCCCTGACGCTCGACCTCGCACGCGAGTTAAAAACGCCATATCCTATCTCCGCCGAGCCCGTCGATCTCTACTACGACGGCGAGTACAGAGGCAGCTACCTTCTTGCGGAGAAGCCGGAGATATCGGTCGGCAGAGTGGAGGAGAGGGATCTTGAAGCGGAGATAGCGAAGGAGAACGCGGGAGCGAGTGAGGACGACCTGCGCGAGATAACGGTCAGAAGCTTTGAAGACGAGTCCGCCTTCCGCTTTACCGAGGGGCTTGAGCCGCCCCGGGATCTCAGCGGCGGCTATCTCATGGAGCTGGAATTCGAGAACAGGGCGATAACCGAGCCCTGCTGGTTCAAAACGAGGAGGCAGCAGTACGTCGTCGTCAAATCCCCGGAGAGACTTCCGCACGATGCCGTGACCTATGTTATGGGGCTTTACGAGAGTTTTGAGAGCGCGGTCTACGGCGGCGGCGTCGACCCCGAGACGGGAAAGGACTACCGCGACCTCTGCGACCTCGACAGCCTTGCGAGAGCCTACGTGATAATGGAGTTCTGCGCCGATAACGACGGCTTCAGATCGTCCACCTTCTTCTATAAGCCTGCGGGTGAGGAAAAGCTCTATTTCGGTCCACTCTGGGATTTCGACACGGGCTACGGCTCTGCTAACACCTCTCAGGAGAGATTCGTTGTTGCCCGCTCACCTCTGGGCAGCGCGCTTATGGGCATAGCCTCGTTCAGAGAAAGAGCGGCGGAGATATACAGGGAAGAGCTCGAGCCGCTCGTCGATACCGTCATCCTCGGCGGCGAGGAGGCGAGGGGCGAGAGCCTCTGCTCCATAGAATACTATACGGCGCGCACGGCGGCGTCGCGCAGAATGAACGACCTGCTCTGGCCGAAATACTCCGAGGAGGATCCGGCCGGCAGCTTCAGGGCCTTTGTGACCTCCCGCCGCGAATGGCTCAGCGCGGAGATCGCCTCGTGGAACGAGGGCGCGCCCGTAGGACGCAGCTTCTTCGACGTGAGCGAGGAGGACTGGTATTACGACGCGGTGAACTTCGTTTCCGATATGGGCATGATGCCCGGCTCGTCGGACGTGAGCTTTTCTCCGAACGAGCTGTGCACCGTGGGGCAGGTCAAAGCCGCCCTCGAGGCTCTTGCCGGAGGCGTTATACCCGGTCTGACGGACGGCCTGAGCGGACTTGACGCGCCCGTTACGAGAGGCGAGCTTATGACTATGCTCTACCGGTATGCGAAAAACGCCGGAAAGGACGTTTCCGCGCGAGCCGACCTGAAGAAATATGAGGACGGCGGCGAGGTACAGGATCCGGCGGCGATGAGCTGGGCTCTCGCAATGGGGATAACCTCGGGAGTCGGTCAGAGAACGGCATGGAACGAGACCATTACGCGCGCCTATACCGCGGTGATACTCTACAGACTATATACGAAGGCATAAACATCACTTCCGGAGGGACGGCGCCGCCCCTCCGGCATTTTTCGCTCAAAAAGGGAAAACCGGATTGTAATAACCGGCGGGATATGGTAAAATTAAATGTCAAAATATGCCCCCGCGCCATAATATGAAGCGGGAGGCGTGGAAATGAGGGAATATGTGCCGATGCTCCTTGCCGGCCTCATCTGCGGCGGAGTGATCGCGGCGATATCCGCCGTTAAAACAAGGCTGCTGTCCCCTGTTAAGAGCGGGAGAAACGCTGAGCTCTGCGCCCTCGTCTGGGCGAGGCGCGATGCGGAGGGGCTTGAGGAGACCGTAAGAGGGCTTGAGCGGCTTTCCGAGACGGGAAGGGCGGTGATGCCCGTTCTCATCGTCCTCTCCGAGCCGACGGAAGAAGCCCGGCTGCGGGCGGAGAGGCTTGCGCTGAGAGCGGGAGGAACGGTCTGCGAGGCGGAGAATACGGAAGAGAAACTGCGGGAAGTGCTATGGACGAGAGAGACGAAGGAATAATAGACGGTACGGTCGACTCCGTCGTGTTCCGCAATCAGGAAAACGGCTATACGGTAATACGGCTGAAGCTCACAGGCGGCGGGACGGCGACGGTCGTCGGCTGCCTGCCGGGAGTGAGCGCCGGAGAGGGTCTAACAGTAACCGGAAGGTGGGAGAGCCACCCGAGCTACGGAAGCCAGTTCAAGGCGGAGTACGCCGAGCGGCGTATGCCGAAGACCGTCGATACCATCTACGAATACCTTGCCTCCGGCGTTATAAAGGGCGTCGGGGCGAGGACAGCTCAGCTTCTCGTTGCCGAGTTCGGCGCGGATACGCTGAGGATAATCGAGGAGGAGCCCGAGAGGCTCTGCGAGGTTCGGGGCTTGACCGAAAAGAAGGCTGCGGACATACACGCCCGTTTTCTCAGAGAGGTCGGGCTGAAGCGGCTCATGGACTACCTCTCGGAATACGCTGTTCCGCCCTTCGCCGCAGCGCGGCTCTACAGGGCTTACGGAGAGGACGCAAAGGCGGCGGTAACGGAAAACCCGTATATTCTCGCCGATGAATACTACGGGCTCGACTTCTTCAGGGCGGACGAGCTCGCCATAAAAATGGGCTTTGCCGGCGACAGCCCGGAGAGAGTGGAGGCTGCGGTGCGCTTCGAGCTGAGCTACAACCAGAACAACGGCCACGTTTTCATACCCCGCGATAAGCTTACGTCAGCCTCCGCACAGCTCATAAACGTTGCTGAGGACACGGTATCGAAGGCGATAGACGACCTTGAGGACGGAGATTATATAATCGAGGAGACGGTGGCCGGCGTCCGCGCCTGCTATCTCGACGACATATATAGGGACGAGACCTATACTGCGCGCAGGCTCCAATCCCTTGCCGATATGCGCCCTCCTGTTCCGGATAATCTGGACAGGCTTATAAAAAGCGCGGAGGATAGCTGCTCCGTCACGTTTGCTGATTTCCAGCGCGACGCGATAGTAAAGGCGGCGAGATGCGGAGCAATGGTGCTGACGGGCGGACCGGGAACCGGCAAGACGACGACGGTGCGCGGCATACTTGAGCTTTTCGACGCACTTCGGCTCGACACTCTGCTTGCCGCGCCGACGGGACGGGCGGCGAAGAGGCTGTCCGAGCTTACCGGCCGCGAGGCTCAGACGGTACACAGGCTGCTTGGCGCGGCAGCCCCGGACAATGAGACGGGAAAGCTGTTTCAGAAATGCGAGTCGGACAGGCTGGAGTGCGACGCCGTCGTTCTGGACGAGGCGAGCATGATGGACATATCGCTTACGGCGGCGCTGCTGGAGGCTATGCCTCCGAGGGCGAGGCTGATCCTCGTCGGCGACGCCGACCAGCTCCCCTCCGTAGGGCCGGGGAACGTCTTTTCGGATATAATCAGATCGGGAGCCGTCGAGACGGTGCGGCTCAGCCATATCTTCCGCCAGGCGGAGAAGAGCGACATAGTAAAATGCGCCCACCTAATAAACTCCGGCACGGTGCCGGAGATAAAAAACACGGGAGACGCCTTCCTGCTTAAACGTATGAGCGCAGGGAGCATAGCAGATACCGTGGTGAGTCTCGTGTCAGAGCGGCTTCCGGAGAAGCTTGGCATAAGGACGGAGGATATTCAGGTCCTCAGCCCCTCGCGCAAGACGGGCGCGGGCACGAAGGAGCTAAATCGGCTCATACAGGCGGCTGTAAACCCGCCTGCAGAGGGCAAAAAGGAGCTGCAGGTCCGCGACTTTGCGCTGCGGACGGGCGACAGGGTTATGCAGACGAGGAACAATTACGATATCATGTGGTACCGCGCAGCAGAGGGAACTCAGCCCGATAAGGGAGCGGAGCAGGGCGCGGGAATATATAACGGCGACGTTGGGTATATTGAGGATATAGACGAGAAGAGGGAATACGCTCTCATCCGCTTTGAGGACAGACTGACGCCTTATCCCCTCGACAGTCTTGTTGATCTTGAGCTGGCTTACGCCGTGACGGTGCATAAAAGTCAGGGCTCAGAGTACAGAGCCGTCGTCCTCGCGATACCGCAGGGCGTGCCAATGCTCAAGACCCGCGCCGTTTTATACACGGCTGTCACCAGAGCGAGGGAGCTTATGATAATCGTCGGCTCTGAGCCAGATCTCGCCGAGATGGTAAATAACGACAGGAGACAGAGAAGATACTCCGGACTTCGCGCAAGGCTCGCCGGTGAGACGGAATGACGGGGCATATAAGGGACCTTTTCTTCATCCCCAAATGCGTATTCTGCCAGCGGATACTGGATAGCGGCTGCATCTGCGAAGAATGCGAGAGGAGCCTTCCGAGGATGAACGGCTCCTTCAGAGGCGTGGAATTTGCGGAAAAATGCGTTGCGGCACTCAGATACGAGGGCAAGGTCAAGGAGAGCCTGATAAGATATAAGTTTATGGGCAGGCAGAGCTATTCTGCAGAATACGCCGCCCTAATAAACGACGCGCTAACAAAGTACCTTCCGTCCGGCTGGGACGAGATAACCTTCGTTCCCATCTCGTTGTTCAGAAGATTCAAAAGGCGCTACGACCAGGCGGAGCTTCTTGCGCTCGAGCTATCAAGGCTGTGCGGAAAAAGGGCCGTGAGGTATCTCGTAAAGCGCAGGCATACGCCGAAGCAGTCTCAGATAAGGGGAGCAGCGGCGAAAAGGGCGAACGTGACGGGAGCTTACCGGGCGGTCAGAAAAGGTGAGCTAAGAGGAAAGAGAATACTGCTTGTCGACGACATAATAACGACCGGAGCAACCGCCTCAGAATGCGCGAGGACGCTTCTTATGGCGGGAGCCGAGAGAGTATATTGCGCCGCTCTCGCCAAGGCGGGCGGCAAAGAGGAAGGAAAGAGCTGAAAATGATAACTGCAAGGGACATCGGAATA
>CACXBO010000130.1 GCA_902765975.1 Oscillospiraceae bacterium | reverse complement strand
GGATGCCCGCTCCAACTCCTTCGCAGAAAGCCGTCATATCCATTTTTGCCATTTTATTACCTCCATACGGTCTTATTTAGCTCTATTAGCTTGCCCTTCTTGCTTAAAAAACCTAAAGGCAATAAAATGAAAAACCCCGTCAGAAGACGGGGTGAGTTAGCTTTAAGTATCAGAAGAATCTCTTCATTCCCTCTGTCGCAGAAGCAGAGTCGGCAGAGATGGTAAGCGTGAATTTGACTCCCTCTCTCTCGGAGAAGGCGTCGAGCCAGTTTAAAAACTCCTCTGCCTTGGCGAGGTCTTTATCTCCGGCAAGCTTTAAAAGGCTATCCATGAATATGTGAGTAATATCGTAATTCCCGGACTGCAGACCGCTTACGAAGCCGCGAAGAAAATCATAACCGGTTTCGTTGTACTGAACGAGTCTCGCTTTGTAGGGGATATCATAAGTCAATTCTTTCTTAGTCTCGATGACGACTACGTCGCCGCTCTCTTCATCAAGCGCTGATTTTACAAGGTCGATAAGCTTCTTGGTTTTGCCCTCGCCCTTCAGTCCCATTATTACTTTAACCATAAGGACCATTCCTTTCCGCATTTAATGCTGTGTAGTTCCGCGGGAAATCCTTTCCCAAATAGATAATATCATCTTTTTCTCCGAACTTCAACCCGATTTTTTGACGAATCGGATTTTTCGGAGAAATGACGGATAAAACACAAGCGGGGAATGAGTTGAATCACCCCTCCCCGCTCGATCATCTCAGAGCAGCATAGCCTCTATCTGTGCTTTCGGCATAGCGCCAACACGTGTCGCAGTCGCTTCCCCGCCCTTAAAAACCATAAGCGTCGGAATGCTCATAATACCGTACTGCTGCGCTACCGAGGGCGCCTCGTCGACGTCTACCTTTACTACCTTGACGACTCCCGCTTTCTCCTCAGCTATCTGCTCGACTATCGGAGAGACCATACGGCATGGACCGCACCAGGTTGCAAAAAAATCTACGAGCACGGGCAGCTTGCTCTCAAGCACCTCGGCACGGAACATATCCTCGTTTTTTATCATCAGTGCCATTTTATTATCTCCTTCCGTGGATTATACGGTTATTCTATCATAAAATAAATTTCTGTCAACAGCGCGAAGGGTTTTGCAAAATCAAATTTGCGGTGATATAATGGTGACAGGAAAACAGCGCTGTGCTATACTATGGACCAAGGAGCTGAATTTATGTATGATACCGTTATTATCGGCGGCGGGATCGCCGGGCTGACCGCTGCCGTTTATGCCCGCAGAGCCGGTCTCTCCACCGTAGTATGCGAGGCTACCGTCTGCGGCGGGCAGATAATAAACTCCCCCGAAGTGGATAATTATCCCGCGCGTCCTCACGTCGCCGGCTGGCAGCTTGCGGCGGATCTTCAGGCTCAGGCCGAGGAGTTCGGCGCGGAAATAAAATTCTGCGCCGTTACGGGGCTTTCCGTTAAAAGCGGAAAAAAGACTGTCCACACATCCGCGGGAGACCTTGATGCGAAAACCGTTATTATAGCGAACGGCGCCGAACACAGGCGTCTCGACTGCGACGGAGCCGACCGTCTATATCAGAGGGGCGTCTCCGCCTGCGCGACCTGCGACGGAGCTTTCTTCAGGGGCAGGGAGTGCTGCGTCGTCGGCGGAGGCAACACGGCCTTTGAAGACGCCGTTTATCTGTCTTCCCTGGCTTCTAAGGTGTATCTTATAAACAGGCGTTCCGTTTTCCGCGCCGAGCCTAAGCTCGTTTCCGCTCTGAAGTCAAAGGAAAATGTTGAAATTCTTACCCCTTGGGTACCGGAACGCGTGCTCGGCGAGCAGGGAGTCGAGGGCTTCGAGATAAAAAACGTGGATACCGGGGAAAAGCGGACTCTGCCCGTATCCGGCGTTTTCGCAGCGATCGGAATGATCCCCGCGAACGGGATATTCAGCGGCACGGTTGAGCTTGACGAATCGGGATATATAAAAGCGGACGAGAGCTGCCGCACCTCCCTTCCAGGAGTTTTCGCCGCGGGAGACACGCGGGTCAAGGCGCTGCGTCAGTTGGTTACCGCCGCAGCCGACGGAGCCGTCGCCGCCTCGCAGGCCGCAGCGTATATAAATCTCGCTTTATGAGGTGCATAGAAATGGAAATAAAGATAAAAAAGCTATCGGAACACGCGATCACTCCGCGCCGCTCCTCCGCGAGCGCCGCCGGAGCGGATCTATACGCTCTGCTCTCAGAGCCTCTGGAAATAGCTCCCGGCGATACCGCTTTTATACCTACTGGCATATCAGCCGAGATACCGGAGGGATACGCAGGCTTTGTTTTCGCACGCAGCGGTCTTGCCTCCAAAGTCGGACTTGCTCCTGCGAATAAGGTCGGAGTCGTCGATTCCGACTACCGCGGCGAGATAATCGTCGCTCTTCACAATCACTCTGATTCGTCTGCAACAGTTCGTTCCGGAGACAGAGTGGCTCAGCTTGTGGTAATGCCCGTCGTTACGGCGGATTACATAGAGGCAGACGAGCTCAGCGGCACGGAGCGCGGAGCCGGAGGCTTCGGAAGCACGGGAAAATGAAAAAGGAAGGGAACAAGAAAATCCCGTTTTATTACTGGCTTAAGTAAGAAAACCCGCCGGGTTATCAAGCCCGACGGGTCACTTTTTCATTATGCTTATATATCCGCGAAATCCTCGCACTCCTCGACCGTGTATTTTTTCTTAGGCTTAACTTTCTCAACAAGCTTTGTGAAAAACCTCTTGATATCCTCGCGAAAAACGATAACTGCAACAACAGCAGCCGCAACCGCAAGGACGGCAGCCACTATAATAATGATATTTCTTGTTTTCTTATCCATAGGTTTTTCCTCCTGAAATAATTCTCATTGTCTCCTGTTATGAGTATATTTTACACCAATTCCGCTCCGAATTCAATAGCTTTTATAAAAAATCGAACGCATTGCCGGAACTTAGCAAATAATACTTGTAGTTCCGCCCGATTTGTATTATAATATGAGATAATTATGGGCTTAACCCCACGATTGAAGGAGTGACGAGAATGGTCAAATTTCAAACGAATATAGGTTGCATCAGTCTCTCTCCCGTAGTTTTCACGACCCTGGTGGGAGACGCCGCCGTAAGCTGCTTCGGCGTTAAGGGTATGGCAATGCGCTCGGTTACCGACGGGCTCGTTCATCTCTTAAAGCGTGAGAGTATGCATAAGGGCGTTTACATCGAGTATAACGACGACTCGAGTATCTCCATTGAGCTGCATATCGTGATAGACGAGGGCGTAAATATCCCCGCGCTTGCTGGCAGCATCATCTCCGAAGTACGCTATAAGGTCGAGGACTCGACCGGGATAAAGGTAAAGAGCGTTGATATTTTCGTCGATTCTCTGAGTAAAGATTAACGGGGGGGAAATCACTTGATACAGTATATTGATGCCGCCGCATATATAGAGATGATTAAAAGCGGCGCAGCTCTCATCGAGCGAAATAAGCAGTTTGTCAACGAACTGAACGTTTTCCCGGTGCCCGACGGAGACACCGGAACCAATATGTCCATGACAATTAACGCCGGAGTAACTGCGCTCTCCCAGAAGGCTCCGAAAACCGTAACCGCCGTTGCCGACACTGCGGCAGGCGCCCTACTTCGCGGTGCGAGGGGCAATTCCGGAGTGATTCTCTCCCTTCTTTTCCGCGGTATGTCAAAGGCGCTGAAGTCTGTCACCGAGATGACGGTCGTCGATTTTTCCGCCGCGCTGAGTGAGGGCGTCACCGCAGCGTATAAAGCTGTTATGCGTCCGACTGAGGGGACTATCCTCACGGTCTCAAGGCTCGTCGCCGAGGCAGCCGCCCGCTATTCCGAGTCCGGCGAAGACTTTATGGAGCTTTTTGAAACTTTGATCTCCGCAGGAGACGAAGCTCTTGCCGGTACGACCGAGCAAAATCCCGTTTTGAAAAAGGCCGGAGTAGTCGACTCCGGAGGACAAGGCTATATGTTCCTGCTTAAAGGCATGTACGCCTGCCTGCAGGGCGATCCCGTCACTGTTTCGGGCAACGACGCACGCGGCTCTGACCACGCTGATTTCGCCGCCTTCCGCGATGAGGACATCACCTTCACTTACTGCACCGAGTTCATTGTAAACAGAGAAAACCGCAGAAGCCCCGAGGCCCTGCGCGATTATCTGAGCGGAGTCGGCGACAGCCTCGTTTTCGTTGAGGACGACGAGATAATCAAGGCTCACGTACATACCGATCAGCCCGGCGACGTGCTGACTCAGGCGCTTAAATACGGTTCTTTCGTCTCTGTAAAGATCGAAAATATGCGCAATCAGCACACTCAGCTTGTCTTTACCTCTGAGTCTGATGAAGGCGGAAAAGCGACTGAAGAGCCCGTTTCCGCGCCAGAGACTCCGGTCGAGGCCGCTCCGGAGAAGAAATACGGCACCGTTGCAGTCTGCGCTGGAGAAGGCATAGGAGAGGTGTTCCGAAATCTTGGCGCCGATGCTCTCGTTACCGGCGGTCAGACGATGAACCCATCAACTGAAGACATCCTCACGGCAGTCCAGTCCGTTCCTGCCGAGGTCGTTTTCGTGCTGCCGAATAATAAGAATATTATTATGGCAGCACAGCAGTGCGACAGGCTCACCGAAAAAACGGTTATTGTCATCCCCTCCAAAACGATACCTCAGGGCGTTTCCTCCCTGATCTCATTCGACGACAGTCTGAGCACCGAAGAGCTTACAGAGGCGCTTACCGAGGCTACCAAGTCCGTAAAAACGGCTCAGATAACTTATGCGAGCCGCGACAGCGATTTTGACGGGCTAAAGATCAACGCCGGAGAATACCTTGCACTGCTTGAAGGCGGTATAGTCGGCTCAGGCAGGGATCTCGCCGAGCTCCTTTCAAGCGTCTCCCGCAGATTTGCCGAGGACGACTGCGAGGTCATTACAGTGTATTACGGCGAGGACGTTGACGAATACTCCGCCAACGCAGTCGCAGCCAAGTTCCGCTCCGACTTCCCCGACGCCGACGTTACCGCAGTCTACGGCGGTCAGCCGGTTTACTACTACATGATCAGCGCGGAATAACAGCGAGCAATACCTATCCTGCAAAAATGAATTGAACCATATTTTTCATATCAAATGGCCCGGCGAGATACTCGCCGGGCCATTTTTCGTTTAGCCTAAGAAATCTGCGTAACTTTATTGCTCTTCGCGCTTTCTGCGCTTGATGATGAGATACATCGCAAGTCCGAAGAGCGGCAGCGTGAGCATCGCGGCTCCAAACGGTATCTCGGCTCCGGTCGGGACTGTTGCGTCGCGTGTGTTCTCGTATGCGCATGTAACGTTCAGCATTTCTCCCGTTATTGCGCCTTCCGCTCTCCTGCTTTCTACCGTTTCTCCTCCGTTCACTCTTATCTTCACTCCGTAATTCTCGTCCTCTTCCTCCTCTATTATGTACCTTGTTCCCGCCGGCAGCGTTATTGTTACGCTCTCCCCGTGCTTGAGGCTGAAGCTGTATACTCCGCTTTCCGTTCTTCTCCATCCAGCAGGCAGCTCCGCTAGCTCGTAACCGTCAAGCGTTATTAAGAACGCAAAATCCCTTACCTGATTTGCCATACTTCCTCTAACTTCCTTGCTGATCGTAAGCGTTCCGTATTCCCTGTTCACAAAGCTTACGCTTTCGCTCACATCCTCTGACGTTACCTCGCCCTCCACAGTCCTTCCGACGCCGCTCGCGATATTGCCCGCCGCATTCGCCGCTGTGTATTCCGTGTAACTGCCTTCCGTCGTCTCGCTTACTCTGTAGCTCACTCCGCTGTGTACGTATACGCTCTCGCTTCCTCCGTCTCTCAGCGTGAAGATATAGCTTCCAGCTTCTTCCTTCTCCCAAGTTTCGGGTACATCCGCCGGATCGTATGCAGCTCCGTCTCTCGTGAAGCTTATCCTGAAGCTGTAATCCGCCGCTTTTGCCGCTGCG
>CACXBO010000129.1 GCA_902765975.1 Oscillospiraceae bacterium | reverse complement strand
GCCGGAATACCTTCACACCGTCGCCTTCGGAAGCGAGGTATTCCCCGTAAAGCAGTTCAGGATATGGAGAAGCGCCCTGCCCGGCGCAGCCTTTACTAACCTCTACGGACCTACCGAGGGAACCGGTATGTGCTGCTTCTACCACGTGGACAGGGAGCCTTTAGAGGGCGAACCCATACCTATCGGAAGGCCTTTTCCCAACAGGGAGATACTTCTTCTCACCGACGACGGAAGGCTCTGCGGCGAGGGCGAGACCGGAGAGATATGCATAAGGGCAAACGCCGTCACTCTCGGATACTACAACGACCCGGAGAGAACGGCTCAGGTCTTTGTTCAGAATCCGCTAAACAGAGCCTATCCCGAAACGATCTACAAGACAGGCGACCTCGGCAGATACAATGCCGAAGGAGAACTCATCTACGTTTCGCGCAAGGACTACCAGATAAAGCATATGGGTCACCGCGTCGAGCTCGGCGAGATTGAGGTCAACGTCAATATGCTGCCCGGCATAAAGCTCGCCGCCTCGATCTACGACGCTGAAAGGAAAAAGATAGTTCTTTACTATGTCGGCGATCCGACGGAGAAGGAGCTCACCGAGCTGCTCAAGGAAAAGCTCCCGCGCTATATGCTTCCGAACAGGCTTTTCAAGCTCGACAGTATGCCCTTCACGGCAAACGGCAAGATAGACAGAGTAACGCTTAAAAAGAATTACGCCAACAACTGACTTATGGAGGAAAACAAAATGGAAGAGCTTCTCAGAATACTCAGCGATATGCATCCCGACGTCGACTTTGAAACCGAAGAGCATCTTATCGACGACGCCGTTCTCGACTCTCTCGATATCGTCGGTCTCATAACCGAGATAAGCGAGAGCTTCGACGTTACCATAACCGCGAGGGATATAATCCCCGACAACTTCAATTCGGCAAAGGCGATGTACGCTCTCATAGAGCGCCTTCAGAACGAATAATCCCGGATCATGGTCTTTACCTCTTATGAGTTTCTCGGCTTTTTAGCCGTTCTGCTTCTTCTCTACTACCTCGCGCCGAAAAAGCTGAGACCGCCTCTTCTTCTCGTCGGCAGCCTCGTATTCTACTTTTTTGCCGGCGCGAAGTTCCTTATCTATATCTCCGTAACCGCCGTAACGGTATGGGCGGCCGGACTTGTCATAGGCAAAAATCTCGAGGCTCAGTCTGAATACATAAAGGCGCACAAGGCTGAGCTCAGTCAGGAAGAAAAGAAGGCTTTCCGCGATAGGGAGAAGAGAAAGAGAAAGCTGTGGCTCGCGCTCTGCCTGCTTCTCAATCTCGGCATACTCGCCGCGGTCAAGTACACGAATTTTGCCATTGCGAACATCAACGGACTTTTCGGAACAAAGCTCGGCTTCATAACTGTCGCTGTGCCTCTCGGAATATCTTACTATACCTTTATGGCAATCGGCTATCTCGTGGACGTTTTCCGCGGCACGGTCAAGGCTGAAAAGAGCCTCTGGCGCTTCGCTCTCTTCGTGTCCTTCTTCCCCCACGTCATACAGGGTCCGATAAGCCGCTACGGTGATATGTCTGATTCGCTTTTCGCGGGGAACGGATTCGACAGGGACCGCTTTTTCCGCGGGCTTGAGCGCGTGCTGTGGGGCTTTTTCAAGAAGCTCGTCATAGCCGACAGGATATTTATCGCCGTCGGCAGGATAATCGGCGACAGCGGAAAATTCCAGGGTCCGTATATCCTTATCGGCATGCTGCTCTACACCGTCGAGCTCTACGCCGACTTTACCGGCGGCATCGACATTACGATAGGAGTTGCCCAGATGTTCGGGGTCGAGGTCAAGGAAAACTTTATGCGCCCCTACTTCTCCACCTCCCTGAAGGAATACTGGCGGCGCTGGCACATCACCATGTGCTCATGGTTCCGCGACTACCTGTTCTATCCCGTTTCCACTTCGCGCTCGATGGGACGCTTCACGAAATTCACGAAGAAGCATTTCGGACAGAAGGCGGGAAAACGCATACCCGTTTACGTTTCGAGCTTCATCGTCTGGTTCTCTACAGGTCTCTGGCACGGAGCAAGCTGGAATTTCATCGTCTGGGGACTTTTAAACTGGGCGATACTCATGGTCTCCGAGGAGCTTGAGCCTCTTTACGGAGGATTTCACAAGCGGCTTCCCGGCACAAACGGCTCCGGCTACAGGGTCTTTATGATACTGCGCACCTTCCTTCTCATAACGGTTATGAATCTCTTCGACTGCTACGCGACTCTCGGAGAGACAATCGGAAGTCTCGCAAGCATTTTCAGAGCTTCAGCCTGGACCGGCTTTTCAGCCGCGGCTCTCGGCCTTTCCGTTTCCGACTGGGCAGTTATCGCAGTCGGCTGCGCCGTTATGCTCGCCGTGAGCCTTCTCTCCGTTAAAAAGGGAGTCCGCGAGAGGCTTGCCGAAAAGCCCTACGCTCTTCGCTTCGCCGTTTTCGCTCTGCTCTTTGCCGCGACCGTCGTGGTCGGCGTTTACGGCGTCGGCTACGATTCGTCTCAGTTTATCTATACAAGGTTCTGATCGCATGAAAAAACCGCTTAAAAAAATAATAGTCTTTATTCTCAGCGCCGCCGTTCTCATCGGCGCCTTCGACCTCATCCAGCGGCTGCTCACGCCAAAATACGTCGACGGGATTGTCGAGGGCGCGTTCGTCAAGGAATACTACGCCGAGGAGATGGATCACGACGTGCTGTTCGTAGGCGACTGCGAGGTCTATGAAAATTTTTCGCCGGTCACGCTGTGGGAAAAATACGGGATAAACAGCTATATCCGCGGCTCTGCCGAGCAGTATATATTCCAGTCCTATTACCTTCTTGAGGACGCCTTTCTATATGAGAAGCCAAAGGTGGTCGTTTTCAATATCCAGTCTCTTCAATTTGACTATTCCCGCTCTGAAGCGTATAATCGTATGTCCATCGAGGGTATGCGCTGGTCGAAATATAAGGTCGGCTCGATATACGCCTCAATGACGGAGGAAGAGAGCTTTATAGAATACGTTTTCCCCATCCTCCGCTACCACTCCCGCTGGTCAGAGCTCACGAAGGACGACTTCAAATATCTCTTCAGCCAGCCGACAGTGACGCATAACGGATATTATATGCGCGTTGACGCAAAACCGGCCGGCAGCTTTCCCGCAGTAAAGCCTCTTGGGGACTACAGCTTCAGCGAGAGAGCGTGGAGCTATCTTTACAGGATAGTCGAGGCCTGCCGCAGAAACGGCTCAGAGCTCATTCTCATCAAAGCTCCGAGCCTCTATCCCCACTGGTACGACGAGTGGGATGATGAGGTCAAAGAATACGCCGCCTCGGAGGGTCTCAGATACATCAATTTCCTTGAGCATACAGACGAGATAGGGCTTGACTACTCTACCGACACCTACGACGGGGGTCTGCATCTCAACCTCTACGGCGCGGAAAAATGCGCCGACTGGCTCGGTAATATCCTGTCGACAGAGTACGGCCTTGCCGACAGGCGCTCCGACAGCCACCTGGCCGCCGTATGGGCCGAGAAGATCGAGGCGTATAACGCCGAGATCGCCGCTCAGAAGGTCAAATACGGCATCGAATAAAAGAAATAATCAAAGGAACAGATCACTATGTGCGGAATCGCAGGAATGTTCAATACCTTTTCCGAATCAAAGCCCGATATGGCGGTGCTTGACCGGATGCTCAAAAAAATAAGTCACAGAGGTCCGGACGGAATGAAGGCGCTGGAGTTTTCCGGCGCTGCCCTCGGCTTCAACAGGCTCAGTTTCATCGACCTTGCCGGAGGTATGCAGCCCATTCTCAACGAGGACGGGAAGATAGCCATGGTCACAAACGGCGAGATCTTCAATTTCAAGGAGCTGCGCGAGGAGCTAAGTCTCAAGGGACACAGCTTCAGAACAGGCACCGACGTCGAGGTCATTCTGCACCTTTACGAGGAATACGGCCTCGATTTCCCGAATAAGCTTAACGGACAGTACGCGATAGCCCTTCTCGATACCGAAAAGGATGAGCTTATCCTCGTCCGCGACCCAATAGGTATCGCTCCCCTTTTCTACACGGAGCACGACGGCAGGCTTCTTTTTGCAAGCGAAATAAAGGCAATACTTGAGTATCCCGGCGTTCCGAGAAAGCTCAATATGCACGCCGTCGATCAGCTTATGAATTTCCCCGGCATCGTCTCGCCCACCACCTTCTTCGACGGCATATACTCGCTTCGCGCAGGGCATATGCTGAGGATAAGGCGCGGGCAAAGCATCGAGGATATCGAATACTGGGATCTCAGATACCCCGCAGAGGAGCCGGAGGACAAGGGAGAAGCGTATTACGTGGAGAGGCTTCGCGAGCTGCTCAAAAAGAGCATTTCGCGGCGGCTCGTAGCCGACGTTCCGATTGGCTTCTATATCTCCGGAGGTCTCGACTCGTCTGTCGTCGCCTGCTACATAGGCAAGTTCCTCCTTAACAGCTACTATTCCTTCTCCGCCGAGATAGGCTCCGGCGAGCTTGACGAGAGCAAGTATCAGCAGATCATCAGAGAATACGTCTCCTCAAAGCACTATGTGACCAAGGTCGCCGAGGAGGAGATCTGGGCAAATCTCGAAAACGTAATTTACCACGCAGAGAGCGCGGTCAAGGAGAGCTACGACGTCGCCGCCTATCTCCTCTCCGGTCTCGTCCGTTCCTCGCCTGCCAAGGCTGTCCTTACAGGTCAGGGCTCGGATGAGTTCTTCTGCGGCTATGTCGGATATATGCTCGACCTCTTCCGCGGAATGCAGAAGAGCTCAATGAGTCCCGAGGAGCTTCGCTCAAACGAGCTTCTCTGGGGCGATCCATATTTCCGCTACGAGAGGATCCACCCGGCTATAAGAAAGGTGCATACCGATCTCTACTCCGAGGCGATGCGTCCGAGCATAAAGGACTTCTCAGCCATAGACGAAAGCCCGATCGACCTTTCAAAGGTAGCAGGTCTTTCAAGTCAGAAGCGAAGAAGCTACATCGACTATAAGCTCCGCCTCTCCGATCACCTTCTTGGAGAGCACGGAGACAGGATGATCTTCTCCCACTCCGTCGAGGGGCGTCACCCCTTCCTCGATCCGGAGCTTATCCGGTTTATAACCGAGATACCCGATAAGTACAAGCTGAACGGGACTAACGAGAAGTACATCCTCAAAAAGGCGGGCGAGGGCATCGTGCCTCAGGAGATACTCAAAAGGCGCAAGTTCCCCTTCCAGGCTCCCGGTATGTCCGCTATGGTCAAGAAGCAGGCAAAGGGAATGGAATATCTCGACGACGCGCTTATCAGAAAATACGGTATCTTCGACCCCGATTTCATCTCACGAATGAAGACCGATTATTCTGCGGAAAACTTTAAGCTTATGGGCGCTTATGAGATCGACTACCTTATGATCGCGCTCACAGTTACCATGCTTTGCGAAACCTACGGTCTATCCGTTTAAGGGGGTTATCTTATGGCAGGCTCAGGCAGCAGAACTTCTCACGCGCGCGGAGGCCGTCACGTCAAAAAGGGCAGGAGCTCACCCGGAATTATCATCCTGGCAGTCATTTTTTTGGCGCTGATCGCGCTTCTCGCCGTGTTTATAAGCTCGCGCGCGGGAAACGGTATCGTATATAAAACTAACACTCTCGAGGCGGGCGACGTCATACTCATGCCGGAAATGTTCCTTAAAGACGCCTCAAAGCCCATAGCCTTCGATCCGAATTTCGATCCTTCCGAGATCGACACACGCACTCCCGGCTCCTACGTCGTTAAGCTCGTTTCCGGGAAGCGGCGTCTGACCGCCGATCTCGTTATCGAGGATACGATACCGCCGACGGCTGAGGCAAGACCCGTTACGACTCAGGTCGGAGTGCCCGTCAAGGCGGAGGCTCTCGTAAAAAACGTTGCGGACAATTCCTACGTTTTCTCGGTCGCCTATGAAACGGAGCCTGATTTCGATAAGGCGGGAACTTATAACGTCAATATCCTTATCAGAGACGCGGGAGGCAACTTTGCATCCGTTCCCTCCGTGCTCACTGTATCAGAGGCTGCGGATCCTGTTTCCGGTCCCGTTGAGGACCAGCCCGCGCCGGATACCGAGCCGCCTGTCATCTACGGCGTCCACGATATCACGATCTACGTCGGCGAGGGCATAAGCTACTTCTCCGGGGTTTATGCCGAGGACGGAGTTGACGGAAAGGTCGCCGTGGACGTTGACGCCGACAGCGTAAACACCAAGGCTGCGGGAAAATACACGATAACCTACTTTGCGACCGATTCTGCCGGAAACAGAGCCGAAAAAGCCGCGAAGGTTACGGTGCTCGTCCGCTCCGTTAAGGAGGAAGAGGTGGCAGCTCTCGCGAAGAGCGTTATCTCCAAGATCATCACCTCCGATATGACCGGATACGAAAAGATATCCGCTATCTACAAGTGGGTCAGAAGCAACGTCAGCTGGTACGACTCCTCGGATAAGGACGATTGGGTCAAGGCGGCTTATCAGGGGCTCCACGACGGAAAGGGCGACTGCTTCGTCTATCAGATGGTCTCCAAGGTGCTGCTCGACGAGGCCGGAATTGAGAACAAGCTCATAGACACCGTTCCTCTCCGCTATCTCCACTGCTGGAATCTCGTCAATATCGGAGAGGGCTGGTACCACTTCGATACCACTCCCAGAAAGGGCGGTTTCGACGGCTTCTATCTTGACGACGAGACGCTTATGGCTTATTCTGAAACGCACAAGAATTCACATATCTACGACCACGAAAAATACCCCGACGCCGTTATCTCACGTCCGAAGAGCTGAGGCGCCGGATAAGGACGGTTTCTTATGAAGAGGCTTGGAATAATCGGCGGTCTCGGCCCGATGGCGACCGTCAGCTTTATGAGGCGCATAATCGAGATGACCGAGGCTGAGACCGATCAGGAGCATATGGACATCTACGTCGCGCATTGCCCCTCTATCCCCGACCGCACGGGATATCTGCTCGACCGCTCGAAGCCGGATCCCGCTCCTCAGATAATCGAGGCTGGAAAAAAGCTCGCTCTCATCGGCGCGGACGAGATAGCAATACCCTGCATCACCGCTCACGCATTCCACTCACAGCTCCAGTCGAATATCCCGATACCCGTTATCAACGGCATAAGGCTTACGGCGGAGTATCTGAAAGACAAAGGAGTTTCCTGCGCCGGCATACTTGCTACCGACGGCACAGTGCAGACGGGTATTTTTGCAAACGCGCTCAGCGAGCTCGGTATCAGGGCCGTTTATCCCTCGGAGACCTCTCAGCGCTTCGTTATGGACCTTATCTACAACGACGTTAAGGCCGGAAGACCTGTCGAAAAGGATAAGTTCATCGCCGTGGCAGCAGAGATGAAGCTTTTAGGCGCCGAGGTCATGATACTCGGCTGTACGGAGCTCTCCGTTATTGCCGACGAGTGGCTTCCGGAGGGCAGATTCATCGACGTGCTCGACGTTCTTGCTCGTTCCTCCGTTAAGGACTGCGGAAAGCTTAAAAAAGAATACTATGAAATAATCAAAGAGGTAAAAAAATGAAAAAGATCCTTGCTGCTGTTCTATCCATTTTCTGCGTTATATCCCTTCTCGCCGCCTGCGGCGCAGGCGATAATAAGATTGAGCCCGAGCCCAAGCCCGTCGATACCGGCTCGCCAAAGACCGAGGGCTACGTTTTCTCTGCAAAGGGCGTCTCGATCGTTATCGACTCAGACGTTGCGCCTGTCCTCTCGTCTCTCGGCGACCCGAGCTCCTATTTTGAGGAAGCGAGCTGCGCATTCGACGGCATCGACAAAACGTATTCCTACTCCGGCTTTGAGATAAAGACCTACCCCACCGACTCCGGAGACAGGATACAGGGCGTTTTTCTCACCGACGACCGCGTTCAGACTGCCGAGGGTCTCAGAGTCGGCAGCTCCAAGGCGGATATGGAGAGCCTTTACGGAACTGATTACACAGTCAAGGGCACTGAGTACACCTACGAAAAGGGCGGCATGACGCTCCGCGTTACCATGAAGGACGACACGGTCAATCTCATCACCTACGCTTCTGAGATACTCGATCAGGTCACGGAATAAGCTTCTTTAGCTGGCGGACGGCAGGAAAACTTACCTGCCGTCCGCTTGTTTTATCCCCCGCGTTTTATATTTTGATTGATTATGACAACTATGTGTGATATAATTATAGTGTATAAATATGTAAACGACGCTAATTAAGCGAGGTGAAATACAAATTGAGAGCTAAAAGCAAACGAATGCTCAAGAAGGCAGCCCGTGCCGGAGTATCCGGAGTCGGAAAAATTATCGCTACCGCGCTCAAGATAGTCGGCTCTCTGCTGCTCATCCTTATCGTTACCGGAACTATCTTCTCAGTTATATTTGTTTCCTATATCAAAACAAACCTTATGGACTCGGATAAGCTCGACGTTTCGCTTGAGGAATACAGGCTGAACCTTTCGAGCACTATCTACTACCAGGACAAAGCTACCGGAAAGTGGCTTGAGCTTGTCACCCTCGAAAGCACGGAAAACCGCGTCTGGGTACCTTATGAGGATATACCGCTCGACCTTGAACACGCCGTGGTCTCTATCGAGGATCAGCGCTTCTACACGCATCACGGGGTTGACTGGTACAGAACGGCAGGAGCCTTCGTTAATATGTTCGTAGGGATGAAAAACAACTTCGGCGGCTCAACGATCACTCAGCAGCTCATCAAAAACGTCACGAATGAGGACGAGGCTACCGTGCAGCGCAAGCTCAAGGAGATATTCCGCGCTATCGAATTTGAAAAGCGCTACGACAAGAAGGATATAATCGAGGCCTATCTCAACAGAGTTTATTTCGGTCACGGGCGCTACGGGATAGGAGCTGCGGCCGAGCTATACTTCGGCAAAGACGTAAGCGAGCTTTCTCTTGCGGAGATGTGCTCGATAGTCGGCATCACCAATAACCCCTCTATCTACAGTCCATACGTCTCCATTGAAAACAACAAGCGCAGACAGACCGTTATCCTCAATAAAATGGAGGAGCTCGGATATATCGAACACGCGACCTGCGTCTCTGCTAAAACCGAAGAGCTTCACTTCCAGCCCTTCCGTCAGTC
>CACXBO010000128.1 GCA_902765975.1 Oscillospiraceae bacterium | reverse complement strand
CCTTAAGAAAACTAAACATCAAACCCAAATAAGGGATATCTGTCCACATAGCCTACATACTATAGCAGAATTAAGAGAAAAATGCAAGCATATTTTCAAAAAAATTTAAGCGGTGCTATTTTAGTGCATTCTCGCCATAAAGCACTTGAAAAATCCCGCGTTTCAGAGTAAAATTTAACTGTATAACTATGTTTAAGGGAGGCGGCTTATGGCAGATTCAAAGGGAATGAAGCTTAAAGACCTCGTTGAGGAGATAGGGCTTCAGATAGAAAACCGTTCCTCGGACTATGAAAAGAAAAGGATAACGACGCAGGTCATCAACCGTCCTGGTCTCCAGCTTACCGGGTTTTACGACTATTTCGATTCCGACCGTATCCAGATAATCGGCGTTGCAGAGACTGCGTATCTGAGCCAGTTCACCTCGGAGAAGAGACTTGAGATTTTTGAGAAGCTCTTTGAGAGCGGAATACCTGCGCTGATAATCGCCCACGATTCCGAGCTGATGCCGGAGTGCCTTGAGGCGGCGCGCAAGCACGATATGACCCTTCTCAAGAGCCCAAAGGAGACGAGCGAGCTTATCGTAAACTGCATATCTAAGCTGAAGGACGTTCTTGCGGCGAGCGTGACCCGCCACGGAGTGTTCGTTGAGATATACGGCGAGGGACTTCTCATCGTCGGAGACAGCGGCATAGGCAAATCCGAGGCCGCGATAGAGCTTATCAAGCGAGGACACAGGCTCATTGCCGACGACGCCGTCGACATCAAGAGAGTCGATTCGACAACGCTGATGGGTTCTGCTCCCGAGCTTATCAGAAACTATATCGAGCTGCGCGGAATAGGCGTTATCGACGTGCGCCGCATTTTCGGAATGGGCAGCGTAAAATGGGCGGAGAAAATAGATCTCATCGTGAATCTCGAGCTCTGGAAGCCTGAGACGCAGTACGACAGGATAGGAAACGAGTATAAATACGAGGATATCCTCGGTGTTAAGGTCCCGAAGATAACGATACCTATCCAGCCGGGAAGAAACCTTGCCGTTATTCTGGAGGTAGCAGCTATGAACAACCGCCAGAAGCGCCAGGGCTATGACTCCGCCAAGGAGTTTACCGACAGGATAGACCACTACTTTGACAGTCTGAGTGAGAATTAGCATGGATTACAGGGAGCTTGTATCACGGCACATAAAGAAGTACCCGGCTGCGTCCGTCTTCGAGAACGAGCCGATGAGCAGTCACACGAGCCTGAAGATAGGCGGCAGAGCCGCGGCTTTTTTCGAGCCGTCTTCGGTAGGCGAGCTTGCGGACCTTCTTGCCGAGCTTGAAAAAAGCGGGCTAAGGTATATCATACTCGGCAGGGGATCGAACGTGCTGTTTGCAGACGGGGAACTGAGCCTTGCCGTCGTTTCTTCCTGCGGGCTTAATGAAATAACCGCAGAGGGCGACATAATATCGGCGGGAGCGGGAGCGCCTCTCTCAAAAATAGCCGCTGCGGCTCTCGCAAATTCGCTTACCGGATTTGAGACTCTCGCCGGCATACCCGGAACTCTCGGCGGCGCGGTGTTTATGAACGCCGGGGCTTACGGCGGAGAGATAAAGGACGTATGCGAGAGCGTTACCGTTTACGAAAACGGAGAGATTAGAGAGTACGGCGCGAAAGACTGCGCTTTTTCATACAGGCACAGCGTTTTTGAGGATAAAAACGCAGTTATTATCTCTGCGCGGCTCAAACTCAGTGCGGGCGACGCCGGGGAGATAAAGGAAAAAATGCGCGAGCTGGGCGAGAGGCGCAGGGATAAGCAGCCTCTTGAGTATCCATCCGCCGGGAGCACGTTCAAGCGTCCGCAGGGCGATTTTGCCGCTCGGCTTATAGAGGCGGCCGGACTGAAGGGCAGGACGAACGGAGGGGCGCAGGTGTCTGAAAAGCACGCCGGCTTTCTCATTAACCGCGGAGGCGCGAGCTTTGAGGACTTCGCAGGTCTTATGGAGACGGTTAGGAAGGAAGTATATGACTATTCCGGGATAATGCTCGAGCCGGAGGTAAGGATAGTAAAATAACGAAAGAGAGTGAGCGGAGTGGAGATACTGATAATCTCGGGTCTGTCCGGAGCCGGAAAGAGCCGCGTTGCGGCCGCTCTGGAGGATCTTGACTTCTATTGCGTCGATAATATGCCGGTAACTCTGATACCGAAGTTCGCCGAGCTCTGCGTTGCGACGAGAGGAAGATACGAGCGCGTTGCCCTGGTTACCGACGTTCGCAGCAGGGAGAGCTTCGACGAGCTTTTTAAGTCGCTTGACGAGCTAAATACTCTCGGCCTGGAGTATAAAATACTCTACGTCGACGCGACGGTAGAAACGATCGTAAAGCGATATAAGGAGACGCGCCGCCGCCATCCTCTCTCTTCAGAGGGACTGGGTCTTACCGAGGCGGTACAGCGCGAGATTAATATGCTCGAACCGGTCAGACAGAGGGCAAACTACGTCATCGACACAACGGGTCTGACTCTCGGCAGACTCCAGCGCATTCTTCTGCGCATCTTCGGGGGCGGCGGGGATTATAAGATCAAGGTCTCCGTTATGAGCTTCGGATATAAATACGGCATACCGATAGAGGCGGATATAGTTTTCGACGTTCGTTTTCTGCCAAACCCCTTCTACGTCCCCGCTCTGCAGGGCAGAACAGGGCTCGACAGGGAGGTCTCGGACTACGTATTCAAAAACGGTCAGGCGGATGAATTCCTGCGCCGTTTCGAGGAGCTTCTCGAGTATCTTCTCCCAAACTACGAGGAGGAGGGCAAGCTTTCGCTTACCGTTTGCATCGGCTGCACGGGCGGCAGACACAGAAGCGTCGCAGTGTCCGAGGCTATAGCGAAGCGTTTTTCGGATAAGGGGTATAACGTCGAATGCATCCACAGGGATGCAGAGAAGGGATAAAGAGAGGAGGGCGGCCGCTTGTCTTTTTCATACGAGGTAAAAACAGAGCTCTGCAGAGCGGATATAGGCTCAAGGCAGATGGCCGCCGATCAGGCATACGGCATTCTTCTCTACGCCAACACCTTTTCAGCGGGCGAGATAAGGGTCGTGACCGGCAACGCCGACTTTGCGGCGCACCTCGCAAGGCTTTTTAAGCGCGCCTTCGGAGTCGAATTCGACTCCGTCACCGGCGACGCGCAGAAGGGGAAAAGCGCGTTTCTGATAAACGACGCCAAGAAGCTGTCAAGGATACTCGGAGCTTACGGCTGCGACGATAAGAGCCTTACCGCCGTGCATATAAACCTCGGCGCACTTGAGGAAGATGGCGCCAAGGAGCTTTTTCTCAGAGGCGCATTTCTGGCGGGCGGAAGCGTGACAGACCCGGAAAAGAGGTATCATCTCGAGCTTTCAACAACGCATCCCTTCGTTTCGAGAGAGCTTCCGGCTCTTTTGAGCGACGTGGGTTTTGAATCCAAGCTCGTAAAAAGAGGGCAGAATTACGTAACCTATTTCAAAATGAGCTCTGTTATCGAGGATTTCCTGACGAAGATAGGAGCGCCTGTCGCCGCAATGCGGATAATGAACACGAAAATAGAGAAGGATATGACCAACTCCGTCAACAGGAGAGTGAACTGCGACACGGCGAACGTGCTGAAAACGGTAGTCGCGGCGGAGGAGCAGCTTCATGCGATAAAGAAGCTGAGAGACTCCGGAGCTTTCGAGTCGCTGCCAGATAAGCTGAGAGAGGCTGCGGAGGCGAGGGAAAACAGCCCGGAGCTGAGTCTTGCTGAGCTCTCCGCTGCTATGGGGCTTACTAAGTCCGGCCTGAACCACAGAATGAGGAAAATAACTGAGCTCGCAGACGGGCTCTGAGCATAAGAAGGGAAAGGAGAAGGACCGTGGCGTTTGCGCATCTTCACGTACACACCGAGTATTCGCTCCTGGACGGAGCCAACAGGATAAAGGACCTCGTCGCCCGCGTAAAAGCCATGGGACAGACAGCCTGCGCCATAACCGACCACGGCGTTATGTACGGGGCGGTCAATTTCTATAAGGAATGCAAAAAGCAGGGCATAAAGCCGATAATCGGCTGCGAGGTCTACGTTGCGCCGAGAACGCGCTTCGACAAGGAGCACCAGTTCGATTCCGAGCGATATCACCTTATACTGCTCGCGAAAAACGAGACGGGGTATAAAAATCTCTGTTATCTTGTTTCAATGGGCTTCGTCGAGGGCTTTTACACCCGGCCGAGAGTGGATATGGAGCTTCTCAGAGAGCATCATGAGGGGCTTATCTGTCTCTCCGCCTGCATACAGGGCATAGTCCCCAGGCTGCTCATCCAGGACAGGTATCAGGATGCAAAAAAGGCGGCTCTCGAGTATCTGGACATCTTCGGAGAGGGCAATTATTTCCTTGAGCTTCAGGACCACGGCATAAGAGAGGAGAAAAAGGCATCCGCCGCTCTTATAAGGCTTTCCAAGGATACCGGAATACCTCTCGTCGTGACGAACGACGCGCACTATCTCACGCGGGACGACGCATACGCGCAGGACGTGCTTATGTGCATCCAGACAGGCAAGACGGTAGACGATACAAACAGGATGCGGTTTGACTCCACAGAGCTCTATATGAAGACGGAGGCGGAGATGCGCGCTCTGTTTCCGGACAATCCCGAGGCGGCCGACAACACCGCGAGGATAGCCGAGGCGTGCAGCGTCGAATTTGAATTCGGACACTACCACCTGCCGGAGTATAAGCTTCCGGACGGCGAGGAGAGCGCGGAGGCTTATCTGAGAAAGCTCTGCGTCAGGGGTATGCTCGAAAAATACGGTCCCGACCGCGAGGACGTTAAAAAACAGCTTGATTACGAGCTCGGTATGATAAACAGGATGGGCTTTACCGACTACTTCCTCATAGTGCAGGACTTCGTCGGCTACGCAAAGGGCGCTGGAATACCGGTCGGTCCGGGAAGAGGCAGCGCTGCGGGCAGCGTCGTCAGCTACTGCCTTAATATTACCGAGGTCGATCCGATAAAATACAGCCTCTATTTTGAGCGCTTTCTTAACCCGGAGCGCGTCAGTATGCCTGATATCGATATGGATTTCTGCGAGCGCAGGCGCGGCGAGGTAGTGGACTACGTTAAGCGCAAATACGGAGAGGACAGGGTAGCCCAGATAATAACGTTCAACACGCTGAAGGCGAAAAACGCGGTCAGAAGCGTTTCAAAAGTAATGGGTCTCACATTTCAGGAGGAGAACGAGATAGCAAAGGCGATACCGAACGTCCTGAAAATGACGCTCAAGGAGGCTCTTGAGATATCGAAGAGCCTCAGAGAGAAGTACGACGGAGACCCGCGCATTAAGAAGGTCGTCGACACGGCTCTGGCGATAGAGGATATGCCGAAGGACTCGGGAACTCACGCCGCCGGAATAGTGATAACGAAGGACCCCGTTTATACCTACGTGCCGCTCGCGCTTTCCAAGAAGGATAACACGATTGCGACGCAGTACGTTATGACTACGCTTGAGGAGCTTGGACTGCTCAAAATGGACTTCCTCGGGCTCAGAAACCTTACAATAATAGACGACGCCGTGAAGGATATCCGCCGCAGTGTGCCCGATTTCGATATAAGAAAGATCCCGGACGACGACAAGGCGGTCTACGATATGCTCGCAGCGGGCAGAACGAGCGGAGTGTTCCAGCTTGAGAGCTCGGGAATGACGGGCGTATGCGTAAGCCTGAAGGCAAAGAGCATCGAGGATATCACCGCCGTCATTGCCCTTTACCGACCCGGTCCAATGGACTCCATACCGCGCTTTATCGACTTCAGCCAGCACCCGGAGAAGATAACCTATAAGCACCCTATCCTCGAGCCGATACTCAACGTGACCTACGGATGTATCGTATATCAGGAGCAGGTAATAGAGATATTCCGCCGTGTGGCCGGCTTCTCGCTCGGTCAGGCCGATATGATACGCAGGGCGATGAGCAAGAAGCACCAGGACGAGATAGAGAGGGAGAGAGCCGCCTTCATAAACGGCGACGAGAAGAGAGGTATACCCGGTGCTGTTAAAAACGGAGTGCCTGCCAGAGTCGCAGAGAGCATATACAACGAGATACTGGATTTTGCGAACTACGCATTCAACAAGGCTCACGCGGTGAGCTACGCTATCGTTGCATACCAGACGGCATATCTCAAATGCCATTACCCCCGCGAGTATATGGCTGCGCTGATGAGCTCGGTGCTCGATCTGCCCGATAAGGTGGCGGAGTATACCTCAGAGTGCCGCGAGATGGGCATAGAAATACTCCCGCCGGACGTGAACGAGTCGCGCACACGCTTTACCGTGAGCGGAAAGGACATACGCTACGGTCTCGTCGCGGTAAAGAACATCGGCTATAAATTCATTGAGAACGTCATAGCAGAGCGCGAGGCGGGGGGCAAATTCACCTCTTTCGAGAACTTCTGCCGCAGAATGGCTGAATCGGAGCTTAACCGCCGGTCTGCGGAGAGCCTCATAAAATGCGGAGCCTTCGATGCTCTCGGAGCGAACAGACGCCAGCTCATGCAGGTCTGCCCCCTCGTTATCGACACGATAGCGGAAGAGGTCAGAAGAAACGTCGAAGGTCAGATAGACCTCTTCGGTGACCCGGAGGACGAGGGACAGAGCGCAAGGGACAAGGTCGTGCTCCCGCGGCTTGAGGATTTCTCCGCACAGGAGCGTATGATAATGGAGCGCGAGGTAACGGGTCTCTATCTCTCCGGCCATCCTATAGACGACTACAGGGGACGGCTTAGAGGAGCGGGAGCAGTGCCTATCGGCAGGATAATCGAGGAATGCGCGGAGGGCGAAGAGGGAGAATTCAGGGATAACGAGGACGTGACCGTCGCAGGAGTCATCTCCGCTATCAAGTCGAGACCGACGAAAACAGGCTCGCTTATGAGTTACGTAACGCTTGACGACGGAACCGGCGATATCGAGCTTCTCTGCTTCAGCCAGGTCATCGAGAGGAGCGGCTCGTATCTTAACGCGGATTCGCTGGTCCTCGTAAGGGGCAGGCTCTCGGTAAGAGACGAGAAGCCGCCTCAGATAATGGCAAACGAGGTGCGGCCTCTCTCCGACCTCGACGGCAGACCGGAGCCGCCGCAGGAAAGGCGAAACGAAGCGCAGCGCGAGAAAAAGCTCTATCTCAGACTTCCCTCAAGCTCTGACGGGCGTTTGCCGCGCCTTAAAAAGCTTCTCAATATGTTCCCCGGCGAGGAAAAGCTTGTCCTTTACTATGAGGATACAAAGAAGAGGGCGGGAACGGGCTGCGTTATACATCCCGCGCTCATAAACGAGCTTTGCGAAATGTTCGGAAAAGAAAACGTAGTGGTGAAATAGAGATGGAATATTTAGCCCCGGAAATGACGGAAAAGGAACTTAACGGAGTGTCGAGCCTTGCCCTTGCCCACGTCGGCGACGCTGTGTTCGAGCTTATGACGAGGACGATGCTCGCTTCACAGGGCAGAGAGACTGCGAACAAGCTGCATAAGGCGGCAGTGAAGCTCGTCTCCGCCCCGGCTCAGGCAGAGGCGATAAAGAGGATAGAGTCCGAGCTCACAGAGGAGGAGCTTGCCGTATTCAAGAGAGGCAGAAACGCAAAGGTAAACTCAATACCCAAGGCCGCCTCGGTCAGGGAATACCACGAGGCGACAGGTCTTGAAGCTCTTTTCGGATGGCTCTACCTGAAAGGCGAGAGAGAACGACTTGAAACACTATTCAAAACGGCTGTGGAGGATAATTGATGGCAGTTGACATAATTTACTTAGGACTGATTACCCGCGAGCTGCGCCAAAAGCTGGAGGGCGGGAGAATAGAGAAGGTGGATCAGCCGTCAAGATCGGAGATAGTCATCTCCGTGAGGACATACGGCGGAAGGCGCGACCTTTATATCGGCGGAGCGGGCAATTCCGGGCGCATATGCATTACAGAGAGAGAGTACGACAAGCCTTCCGAGCCGCCTATGTTCTGTATGCTTCTCAGAAAGCACCTTGTCGGCGCGAGGATAACGATGGTGTTTCAGGATGAGGGAGAGAGAATAGTCGAGTTTAGGCTCGACGCTCCCGGTATGTTCGGCGACGGAGAGAAGCGCGGGTTAGTATGCGAGCTGTTCGGCAGGAGCGTTAACCTGATCCTGACCGACAGCCAGGGCGTTATAACAGACTGCCTTTTCCGCTACGGCGGAGCTATGGACGAGAGAGCTGTTCAGCCCGGCATGAGATACAGATACCCGATAAATCCAAACGTGCGTCCGCAGACCTCAAAGCTTTTCGAGGCTTTTCTCGACAGCGGTATGGAGAGCCCGTCCGCCTATATTGATAATTATTTCGGGGAAAAGAGCGACGAGGAGAGACGCCGCCAGCGTACCGGAGACCTGGCAAAGAGGGTAAAGACTCTCAGGGACAGGACGGAGCGCAGGCTTGAGGCGCAGAGAAACGAGCTTGCGGCTGCGGAAAAAAGGGAATACTACCGCGAGTGCGGCGATATAATCACTTCCAATATCCATTCAATGAAGAAGGGACAGAGCGTTCTCAGAGCTTACGACTTCTATTCCGAGGACGGGTCCGAGCGCGAGATAGCTCTCGATCCTCTTAAAACTCCGCAGGAAAACGCCGCGAGGTATTATAAGAGCTACACGAAGCTCAAAAATGCGGTAACGCACCTTACGAGAGAGATAGAGAAGGGCGAGAGCGAGCTTTACTATCTCGAGAGCGTTCTGGACGAGCTTTCGAGGGCGGACAGCCTGCGCGAGTTAAACTCGATCAAGGATGAGCTTGAGGAGGCCGGCCTTATCCGCGGCGACGGCAAGAAACGCAAGGAGCTCGGAAGAAAGGAAGGACCGCTGCGCTTTACCTCCTCGACGGGAACGCTTATCAGAGTCGGACGCAATAACCTTGAGAACGACAGGCTGACCCTGAGGGATTCCGCAGCGACGGACGTGTGGCTGCATACGCAGAAAATACACGGAAGCCACGTCGTCATTTCCTGCGCAGGCGCTCAGCCGGACGAGACTACACTCTACGAGGCGGCAAGCCTTGCCGCATGGTACTCTCAGGCGCGCGGCTCGGGCAAAGTGCCCGTTGATTACGCAATGGTGAAATACGTAAAAAAGCCTGCCGGAGCAAGACCGGGCATGGTGATATATAAAAACTACAGGACTATAGCCGCAAAACCGGATAAAGAGCTCTGTGAAAGACTGAGGGTCAAATGATAGAAAGAGAAGTATCAAACGAGATAATTGAAAGGCTCGAGAGGGAATACCCCATAGCTGAATGTACGCTTGACTACAACGAGGCGTATCATCTGCTCGTTTCCGTTCGCCTCGCCGCTCAGTGCACTGATGCGAGGGTGAATATGGTGACTCCGGCCCTCTTCGAGCGATACCCGACCGTTTTCGATATGGCCTGCGCCGAGGTCGAAGACGTCGAGGAATACATACGTTCGACAGGCTTCTACCACGGTAAAGCGAGGGACATAGTCGCCGCCGCCAAGATGATCGTCTCCGAATTCGGGGGCAGAGTACCCGATAATATGGACGACCTTTTGAAGCTGCCGGGCGTAGGCAGAAAGAGCGCAAATCTTATCCTCGGCGACGTTTACGGCATACCGGGCAGCGTCGTCGTCGATACGCACTGCATCAGGCTTACGGGAAGGCTCGGGTATCACGAGCTCAAAGATCCCGTTAAAATCGAATACATACTGCGCGGTATACTTCCGCCCGATAAGGCAAACGATTTCTGCCACAGGCTCGTGATGCACGGAAGAGCGGTATGCGACGCGAGAAAGCCGAACTGCGAGGCGTGCTGCCTCAGGGATCTCTGCCGCTATTATTCGATTGGGAGATGAGTCTATGTACAGACCCCTTGCCGATGAGATAAGACCGCGCACCCTCGACGAGGTGTACGGACAAAAGCACATACTTGGCGAAAACGGGCTTCTCAGGCGGATAATCGCCTCCGGAAATGTTCCGAACATGATATTCTACGGGCCGTCAGGCTCCGGCAAGACCACTGTCGCAAATATCATAGCACGCGAGACGAACAGAGATTTGAGAAAGCTGAACGCGACTACGGCGAGTCTGGCGGACATAAAGGAGATAATCGCCGAGCTCGACAGCTTCCTTGCGCCAAACGGAGTGCTTTTGTATCTCGACGAGATACAGTATTTCAATAAAAAGCAGCAGCAGAGCCTGCTTGAATTTATAGAAAACGGAAAGATAACCCTCATCGCGTCAACAACGGAAAATCCCTATTTTTACGTTTATAACGCAATCCTCAGCCGTTCCACGGTCTTCGAGTTTAAGGAGCTTCCGCCCGAGGAGGTGGAGAAGGCGGTGCGACGCGCCGTCTCGATAATGGAGGAGCGCATGGGAAGCCCGGCAAGGCTTGAGGACGGAGTCGTTTCGCATATAGCATCCTCTTCGGGAGGAGACGTAAGAAAGGCGATAAACTCAGTAGAGCTGCTGTTTACCGCTTCGAGAGTGCGCGACGGGTACATTGACATAACGCTTGAGGACGCCGTGCAGGTGAGCCAGAAGAGCGCTATGCACTACGACAGGGACGGCGATCAGCATTTCGACGCCGTGTCCGCACTGATGAAGTCGCTGCGAGGGTCCGATCCCGACGCCGCCCTGCACTATCTTGCGAGAACGCTTGCGGCGGGTGATCTGCCCGGCGCATGCAGAAGGATAATGTGTTCCGCCTCGGAGGATATCGGTCTTGCATACCCGCAGGCAGTGCCGATAGTAAAGGCCTGCGTGGACGCGGCTCTGCAGCTCGGCCTTCCGGAGGCGCGGCTGCCTCTTGCGGAGGCGGTCATACTGCTTGCGACGGCGCCGAAGTCCAACAGCGTGGTAATGGCTATCGACAGAGCTATGCGTGACGTTGATAAGGGCAAAGCGGGACCGGTGCCGCGCGAATTGCAGAACGTACACGCCGACGGCACGGGCTTTGAGCGCGAGCAGGGCTATAAATACCCGCATTCCTACCCAAATCACTGGGTAAAGCAGCAGTATATGCCGGACGGTCTCGTCGGAACGAGGTACTATGAATACGGAGACAACAAGAACGAGCAGGCGGCGAAGAAGTACTGGGACGCGATAAAAGGGGAGAACGGCTGATGGATATAAAAGTCGGAGACGTTCTTAAGATGAAAAAGCCGCACCCCTGCGGCTCTGACCGCTGGCTGGTAACGAGAGTCGGTGCGGATTTCAAAATGCGCTGCCTCGGCTGCGGCAGGGACATAATGAATACGCGCGCCAAGGTCGAGAAATACGTTAGAAAGATAGAGCGGGAGGAAAAAACCGATGCTTCACTTTGAATGCGACTACGCCAAAGGCGCGCATCCGAGGATAATTGAAAAGCTTGCCGAGACCAATGCGGAGTCTACCGCGGGCTACGGAGAGGACGAATTCTGCGAGTCGGCGCGAGAGAAGATACGCGAGGCTGTCGGGAAACCGGACGCCGCTGTTTTCTTCCTCGTAGGAGGCACGCAGACCAACGCAACGGTTATTGCCCACCTGCTCAGACCTATCGAGGGAGTTATCTCCGCCGATACAGGTCACATAAACGGTCATGAGGGCGGTGCGATAGAGTCGTGCGGGCATAAGGTCATAACCCTAAAGGGTGAGAACGGCAAGCTCTCCGCCAAAGCGGTGCGCGAATATCTCGAGGGCTATTATGCCGACGAGGCGTGGCCGCATATAGCGAGACCGGGAATGGTTTACATAAGCTTTCCGACCGAGTACGGTACGGTGTATACGAAATATGAGCTCGAGGAGCTTCACAGAGTCTGCAAAGACTATTCGCTGAGGCTTTTTATAGACGGCGCGAGAATGGGCTACGGGCTTGCGGCTGAGGGCGGCGACGTAACTCTTCGCGACATCGCCGGGCTTGCCGACGTTTTCTATATCGGAGGGACGAAGGTCGGCGCTCTGTTCGGCGAGGCCGTTGTTTTTCCCGACCCGGAATTGGGCCGCGATTTCTTTACCGTATCCAAGCAGCACGG
>CACXBO010000127.1 GCA_902765975.1 Oscillospiraceae bacterium | reverse complement strand
TGGGCAGACTTTCCACCACGGTACCTTCGATCTCGATCTCGTCTGATTTAGCCAAGGTGCATACCTCCTTCATTGCTTTCTGCGCCGACTGCGTCCGCCAGCGCTCTTCTGATTTCGCCGTTCGTCACTTTTTCTCCCGACCTGAGCTTTTCCGCAACTCTTCCTTCGGGGCGGAGAATGAACTCAAGATGCTTTTCCTTCTTGCGCTTCGGCTTCTCGATGCGTCTTTTCGAGCCGTTCGCTATATAGGCGAACTGACCCTCGACGCCAGTTACGAAAAACTTATCGCCTGCGTCTCTGCCCCGAAGGGAGAGCACGACGTCGGATACCGTCAAGCTCATATATCCTCCTCGCAAACTGTGAGGATCTCCGGTTCGCCGTCGGTGATCAAAAGTGAGTTTTCATAGTGCGCCGCAAGGCTTCCGTCCCTCGTGACTACGGTCCAGTTGTTCTTAAGCGTTCTGACCTCATAAGAACCGGCCGTTACCATAGGCTCGACCGCGATGGTCATGCCTCTCACGAGCCTGGGCCCGTGGCCCGGAATTCCGTAGTTCGGCACCTCCGGATCCTCGTGCAGCACCGCGCCCACGCCGTGACCGACGTAATCGCGTACTACTCCGAAGCCGTGTGCTTCAACGTACGTCTGGACGGCTGCACCGATATCGGAGACCCGGCAGCCAGGCCGGGCATATTTAATGCCCTCAAAAAAGCTCTGCCGTGTGACTTCGACGAGCCTCTTTGCCTCCTCGGATGCATGCCCTGCAATAAATGTTGCGGCGCAGTCCCCCACAAAGCCGTCCTTTGTGGCGCCTACGTCGATTTTAACGACGTCGCCGTCGTGAATCACTCGGCCTTTATCCGGTATGCCGTGTATGACCTCTTCGTTTATCGAGATGCACACGCTCTTCGGAAAGCCTCCGTAATTCAGGAAGGTGGGAACCGCTCCCTGTGATCTGATATACGCGTTTACTGCCTTGTCTATTTCAAGGGTTGTAACGCCGGGGACTACCATTTTTCCCGCAAGTGCGCGGGCTGCCGCGGTAATTCGTCCCGCACGGCGCATGAGCTCCGCTTCGTGGGTGGTCTTGACTCTGATCAATTCCTGCTTCCCTCCAAAGCGGCGAATATAGCTGCCGTCGTTGCCTCGAGGCTCTGCTCTCCGTTTACACGGACAAGCTTACCCTCCGCCTCATAGTAGGCGAGAAGAGGCTCCGTTTCGGCGTGATAAACCTCAAGGCGGTGACGCACCGTTTCGGGAAGGTCGTCCTTCCTTATGGTGAGTCTTCCTCCGCAGTGGTCGCAAACACCGTCCGTTTTGGGCGGGTTGAATTCGGTGTGGAAGGTGGCGGAGCAGCCGGAGCAGGTCCTTCTGCCCGTCATTCTCTTCTCGATAGCTGCGTCGGAGACGTCGATATCGAGCACTGCGTCGATCTCGATGCCCTCGTCGCGAAGCATATCCGCCTGAGCGAGAGTGCGGGGTACGCCGTCGAGGATATATCCCTGTTTGCAGTCATCATTCTGGAGTCTCTCGCGGAGTATGCCGATTATTATATCGTCGGATACGAGCGAGCCTGCCTCGATGAGTGCCTTCGCTTTCTTTCCCACGGGCGTGCCGTCACGGACGGCAGCCCGCAGGATATTGCCGGTAGAGATGGTGGGTATTCCCAGTCTTTCTGAAAGTATCTCTGCTTGAGTTCCTTTGCCTGCGCCGGGGGCGCCCATTATGATAAGCTTCATCTCTATACCCTCAGGACTTATTCAAGAAAGCCCTTATAGTTTCTCATAACCATCTGAGCCTCGATGCTCTTGACTGTCTCAAGGGCGACTCCGACAAGGATTATGAGGGACGTCCCGCCGACGGCAATGCCGGAAGCGCGGGCGGTGGGGCTTACTGCGTTAACAATAAGCGGTACGATGGCGACGATGCCCAGATAGACGGCGCCGAAAAGGGTGACCTTTTTGAGCACCTTTGCGATAAAGTCGCTGGTGGGCTTGCCCGGACGGAAGCCGGGAATATAGCCGCCGTTCTTCCTCAGGTTGTTTGAGACCTCCACGGGGTTAAACTGGATGGTGGAGTAGAAGTAGCTGAAGAAGATTATGAGCAGGAAGTAGAGGACCATATAGAGCACGGTGTTCGTGTCGATAGCCCTGTAGAAGCCGCCCCAGAAGCCCTGCGTGGTGTTGGTAACGCCGGCAAAGGCGAAGATGGTGGCGGGGAGAGAGGCGATGGACTGCGCGAAGATCACGGGGAGAACGCCGGACATATTGACCTTCATCGGAAGGTGAGTAGACTGTCCTCCGTAGACCTTGCGGCCAACGACTCTCTTGGAATACTGGACGGCGATCCTGCGCTCCGCCTCAGTAACGATAACGATAAGAACGATCATGGCAAGAGCGCCTACAAGCACGCCGAAATAGATGAGGGCGTACTTCCACCAGCCTGCGCCGGCGGATGCCGCAGTTCCGACAGCGGAGATGACAGCGTTCGGAAGCCTGGAGACGATGCCGACGAAGAGTATCACGGAGATACCGTTGCCGACGCCGAACTCAGTGATCTGCTCGCCCATCCACATAATGATGGAGGAGCCTGCCACGAAGGTCGCGATGATGACTATGCCGGTCCAGAAGTTGGTTCCGGACACGAGAAGTCCGTTGGTGCGGATAAGTGTATAGTAGGCGAAGCCCTGAAGGAGAGCGAGGCCGACCGTGGTGTAACGGGTGATGCGCTCGATCTTCTTCTTGCCCTCTTCGCCGCCTTCCTTGCTGAGCCTCTCAAGAGCCGGGATAGCAATCGTGAGAAGCTGGATGATAATGGAGGCGTTGATGTAGGGCTGGATGCTGAGAGCGAATATAGTCGCCTGGGAGAATGAGCTTCCGCTCATTACGTTATAAAGTCCGAGGACCGTGTTCTGGTACCTCGTGAAGTACTCGCCAAGAGCCGCAACGTTAACGTAGGGTACGGGGACCGCGTTACCGAGCCTGTAAAGGAGGATAATGAACAGGGTGAAGAGTATCTTCTTCCTGAGGTCCTCGATCTTCCAGGCGTTTCTCAAAGTCTTGAGCACTTCAGATCACCTCAGCCTTTCCTCCGGCGGCCTCAATCTTCTGCTTGGCAGTCTCGGAGAAGGCGGAAGCCTTAACAGTAAGCTTCTTCGTGATCTCACCGTTACCGAGGACCTTGAATCCGTATTTGCAGCTGGAGATTATGCCGGCGTTCATGAGAGCGTCGACATCAACGACCGCTCCGTTCTCGAATCTGTCGAGCATGGAAACGTTGATGGAGTCAAGGGGCTTTGCGAAGATATTGTTGAAGCCTCTCTTGGGGATACGGCGGGCGAGGGGCATCTGACCGCCTTCAAAGCCGACGCGGACGCCGCCGCCGGAGCGGGCCTTCTGTCCCTTGTGGCCGCGGCCGCCGGTCTTGCCGTTGCCGGTGCCGATTCCTCTGCCCTTGCGCTTTGCCACGTGAGTGGAGCCCTCAGCGGGGCGAAGATCTGATAATTTCATAACCGGTTACCTCCTTACTTTACTTCCTCGACCTTGAGGAGATAGCCTATCTTCTGGAGCTTACCTCTGGTCTGGGGATTGTCGGGCTGGACGGTCTCGTCGCCTATGCTGCGGAGTCCGAGGCTGTCTGCCGTAGCGATGTGCTTCTGGAGTCTTCCGTTAAGGCTCTTTACGAGCGTTATCTTAATGTTAGCCATTTTCAGTCCTCCTTAGCCCACGATCTCTTCGACGGTCTTGCCGCGGGTCTTGGCGACCGCTTCCGCATTCCTCAGAGTTCTGAGGCCCTGGAAGGTGGCGGCAACGACGTTTGCGGGGTTGTTGGAGCGGAGGCACTTGGTACGGATGTTGGAGATTCCGGCAGCCTCCATAACGGCACGGACGGCGCCGCCGGCGATAACTCCGGTTCCTTCGGGGGCCGGCTTGAGAAGAACGCGGCCTGCGCCGAACTCGCCGATGACCTCGTGAGGAATGGTAGTGCCGAGAAGGGTGACGGTGCAGAGATTCTTCTTCGCATCCTCGATGCCCTTTCTGATGGCCTCGGAGACCTCTGCGGCCTTGCCGAGTCCGTAGCCTACCTTGCCCTTGCCGTCGCCGATGACGACGAGAGCGGAGAACTTCATTATGCGTCCGCCCTTGACGGTCTTGGAAACGCGGTTGAGGGAAACTACCTTCTCGATGAACTCGCTCTTCGGCTCTTCCCTGCGCTCGCGGCGATCGCGGCGCTCACGTCTCTCGTTGTTATTGTTGTTGTTTTCGTAAGGCATTGTGTTTCCTCCCCTCATCAGAACTGAAGGCCGCCCTCGCGGGCACCCTCTGCGAGCTCTGCGACTCTGCCGTGGTAGACGTAACCGCCGC
>CACXBO010000126.1 GCA_902765975.1 Oscillospiraceae bacterium | reverse complement strand
CGTCGGGGTCAACTCTGTCGAGCTTTGCGACCCGGTAAGCGAAGGCGTTTCCCTCGACGTCGGTAAAGGTTATCCTGTTACCGACGGAAAGGCGGCTTATCTGACCGAAGTGTGTCCTGTAGTTATGCGCGCAGAGCACCATATCGCCGGTATATACCGATCCGTAGAAAAGGCACGGCGCAACTTTGAGCTTTTCCATACTCCAGCTTCCGATTATCGGCAGTTGAAGCTTTATAGAAGGCATCGAGAGCTTCCCGATGTATTCCGTTTTATCGACAGTAACTGTCGGCGTTCTGTAGGTCACGCGGGCAGCAGCCTGCGGCTCGCCCTGAACCTGGGGAGCAGGCTCTCCGGTTTCACTCTCCGTCGCTATTAGGTGCTGTCTCTTGATCTCGTCAAAGGTCGGAAGCGCGGTCTCATAGTTCTCACTTTGCTCGCCGCTCTCCACGGCCTCAAAGTCATCATCTATTGTCTGCGGAGCTGCGGGGATAAGAACGTCGAGCTCAGAGAGTATTGCATCTCTCTCCTGCCCCGCAAGCTCCTCCGTTATCAGATTATATCCCGTCAGGGCAAGCGCCCCGGCTATAAGGATTATTCCCGCCGCGAGCAATACCCGGACAAGGGCTTTGTTTTTCATTTCTCAGTCTTTTTTCTGGACTTCAGAGCAACGAATATAAGTCCGCCGCCCACAAGCACAAGCACCGGGATAGGCCACCAGGTAAGACCCGTGGGGGGGAGAAGCGGGATATCGGGCTCATACTCATCGTACTCTTCGTCTCCCGGGAAATAATAGCCGTTCATATAATCGACTCTCATATCCGCTCCGGCAATAGCTCTGACTGCGGTGCGGGTGTGATCGCGCACTCCGTCGATCCTGGTTTCAACACGCCTGTCGCCGCCGGACTGAACAAGCTTTATCTGGGTGCCGTCGGGAAGTCCCTTGATGATTATCTTCTGAAGATGTCCCAGCGTGAAGGTCGCCCTTATAGTGGGAGTTCCGGAGCCGGAACCGGCTTCGCTTGAGCCGCCATCGCTCACGGGGGCAAAGGTTATCGCTCCGCCGTTTGTGAAGCGTGAGCCCTCGACCTTATACGTAGCGGGGATCTCCTTGTCGGGATGGGAGAACTCAACGGTAAACGTAAAGATATTCTTATCCATCTCCTCAAGCGCCCTTCCGAAGAGCTCCTCGGTTACGGTGAGGTTATAGAGGACAGGGGCGGGAGGATCAGGTTCAGGTCCGGGATCGGGACCTGGATCCGGGCCGGGACCGGGCTCAGAGCTCGTATAGCCGTTCGCATAGTCTATCCTGACGTTTGCGCTCTTAACGGCTCTCTCGGCTGCGCGGCTGGGCTCGAGCGTCCCGTCTATCTTGGTCTCATATCTCTCGTCTCCGCCGGTCTGGATGATATTGATCTTGGTGCCGTCGGGAAGCCCCTTGATAACGATATTTTCCTCATGTCCGAGGGTAAATGTCGCGCTTATTGACGAAGCTCCAGAGCCGCCACCTGCCGCGTTATCTTCATCGGGCCGGACGGCGGAGAATCGGAGCGAGCCTCCGTTGGGATAGCGGGAGCCGGTGACTTCAAAGCTTGCAGGCAGCTCAACGTCCTCGTTTGAAAACTCAAGCGTGAAATCAAAGGTGTCTGTCCTGGGCGCGTCGCCATAGATCTCCTCTGTTACGGTCAGGTTATAGAGAACGGGCTCGGGAAAAACAGGGGGAGGCGGAATGATCGGGTCGGAGTTTATAAACTCAATGACCTCGTGCTTTGTAGCGTCGCCTGCAGCGGTTATGGCCGCAGCAAGACCAAGCTGCCCGTTTTCAAGGGTCACAACTGCAGTTACAGTGAATACTCTTTCATCGTAGGTGCCGCCGGCGCCCTCATCTTTTATCTGCGTAACCGTGTACTTATACTCGCCAGGCAGAGTGAAGGAAATTTTTACGTCGCGCTGCTCGCCGTTTGTATAGCCCTCTATGGTATATACGCCGTCAACGCTCCCCTCCGGCATGGGGTCGCTGTTGTCGTTATCCTTATTGCCTGCATCCGCTCTTACCTCGACCTTGCTCTCGACAACGCCCTTTACAACGACGCCGAAGCTCAGCTCCACCGGGTCAGCAGCCAGAGCCGAAATGGGAAGCATTCCGATAACGAGAGCAAGTATCGGAAGAATAATCCAGAATCTCTTCATATGCTCATTTCCTTTCAATACGAATTTGGTGCATTATCCTTTGCGGTAACGGTCACGAGAACTGCCGTTCTGCCCGTTCCCGTTCCGCTCTGGCAGGTTGTTAAAGCCAAGATACGTCCGTCTCTCGGCTCAACGAACCAGAGAGAATGATCCCTTGCGTAGCTGACCGGATCCAGACCGGACATCGGATCGAAAATCACGCTTTCGCGCGCATCCGGCTGCAGCACTGCGAAAACCTTGAGCGCATATTCCTCATCTCCGACATACAAGGTCCCGTCGGTATGCGCTCCTATGTATCCGGCGCTCAGGTACTTATCAAGAGCGCCGAACATATATCCGCCCGCCATATGGTGACCGTAGATAACGGAATACGGGTCGGAAAAATCGCCTGCGTTTCTCGAATCGAGGAAAATCGATCCTGAGAGCGAATAGTCGCCGTATGGATTAAGGTTCAGATATTTCATATTATCGTCGCCCTGCATGATCGGATAATCTATGCCGGTGTTATCCATCGTTATCCATGCAACGTAATCGGAGGTAAACTCTCTATATTCTACCGCTTCACTCTCGGCGGCAGCCGCTCTGACCTCCTCAGCCTCCTTGCTGCCCGGGCGGTACATCGCCACTCTGTCGGCCGAGGCGTGGTAGTAAACGTAAGCCGAATCGTAGGTGAAGTATGCGCCGATCGCCATCATCACCAGAAAGGCGACTATAACGAGAACGTCGAATGCTTTATGCAGGATCTTCATAAGCTTCAGCATCTCTTCACCTCGCTGTCAGCTCAGTCCTCTTTTTTGCGTCCGCGGAGAATTATTCCTGCAGCGCCTGCGACAAGAAGCATAGCTCCGGGGATAAGGCTCATTACAACGCCTGTGGGAACAGTGCCGGTCTTATTATTGGTAAATGCAGCGGTGGCGTCTGCTTCCATGTTGTTTGAGCTGTCACCGGTCGCAGTCTTGGTATAGCCCTCGTTGTCCTCGGTAACGGTGTAGGAGACACCCTTGGGAAGGCCGGTGATGGTAAGGCTCTGACCGTGCTTGAGATAGAACACCTTTCCTCCGCTGAGGGCGTTGAAGGTCAGAGAATCTACGCCGTTTGCAGAAGCCATTTCATCGTCAGAATACTTCGTGCCGGAGCCGGCGCCGCTGGGCGTTGCGCTCTGTCCGTTAACAGCTACTGTCTCATAGGGAGCGACCTTGCCGTCGGGAAGGGTTACAGTCACGGTGAACTTGAAGTACTTTCCGAGGTCGCCCTGGTTGCCTGTAACGGTCTTGGAGACAGTTAGGTCGCAGGTATCAAAGCTGTTTGCAAATCCCTCGCCCTTTGCGGCGCCGCCATCGAGAACATAGCTGTAGGTTATTCCTGTGTCAGTCTGGGATACGATAACGACAAGCGTACGGGTGGCAATTGCATCGAGCGTGAGACCGGCGACGGCATTCTCGGGGGCAACTTGCGTGATGGTGTACTCATAGATTCCGGGAACGTTGAAGGTAACTCCGGAGAAGTCGACCTCTACCTCCTTGGAGGCCGTGGTATCCGCATCAAAGTCAGCGGGTACGAATTCCGCAGAGCCGATAGTCGGCGTGCCGGTGAAGTATCCGGTGGTGTCGACAGAATCTGCCTCGGAGGTGCAGACGCCGTCGGAGATAGTGTAGGTAAAGGTGCGGGTGGGCTTAATGCTTCCGGTATAGGTGAATGTAGTGGTGAATTTTGCTTTGTTGTTCTCAAGGGCAACAGGATCCGCAAGAGCGGCAACTGCCAGCATGGAAACCATAAGCATGAGCGCAAGAACTACGCTAAGAAACTTAACTGTTTTTTTCATTTGAAATACCTCGCTTTAAATTTTTCTTTTCGGTT
>CACXBO010000125.1 GCA_902765975.1 Oscillospiraceae bacterium | reverse complement strand
ATTGCAAGGAGCGGTTATGGAAATACTAATCACAGGCGGGACGACTTTCGTCAGCAAATATGCGGCGGAGTATTTCATTTCAAAAGGCACCGATGTTACCGTTATCAACCGAGGCAGCAGACCGCAGGTAGCCGGTGTAACGTTAATTAATTGCGACAGGGCGGCTTTAGGCGACAGGCTTAAAGGAAAGCACTATGATCTTGTTCTTGACGTTACCGCATATACGGAAGAAGATATAAAAACGCTGGTCAATTCGGGAATCAGCTTTGACGATTACGTTTTTATCAGCTCCAGCGCCGTCTATCCAGAAACCAATCCTCAGCCTTTTACCGAGGAACAGATATGCGGCTACAATTCAGTTTGGAGAGATTACGGAATTAACAAGCTGAAAGCGGAGCGATACTTAGAGGCGAACGTACCGAACGCATACATTCTCCGTCCTCCGTATTTCTACGGCGTATATGAAAACCTCTACCGTGAAGCCTTTCCTTTTGACTGCGCTATGCGTGACAGACCGTTTTATCTTCCGCAAAACGGCGATATGAAGCTGCAATTCTTCAACGTGTTCGACCTTTGCCGTTTTGTTGAGGTGTTGACAGACAAGCACCCAGAAAATCACATTTTCAATGTCGGCAATAAGGATATCGTGACAGTGAAAGAATGGGTTGAGTTATGCTATAGGGCGGTCGGTAAAACCGCAGAGTTTATCAGCGTAAGCAAAGATACTCCGCAGAGAGATTATTTCTGCTTCTACGATTATGAGTATGAGCTATGCGTCAGCAGACAAAACGGGCTGCTGCCCGATACCGTTCCTCTCGAACAGGGCTTGAAAGAAGAATTTGAGTGGTATAGAAACAACCTCGACAGTATCTATAACCGCAAGCCATATTTTGAATATATTGATAATTATTTGGTGAAGAAATGACAAATAAGGAGATCCTGGAAATTGCGTTGCAGCAGTCTGCTTATGACTGCAACTGTGCTGCGTCTGATTTTCTCTCGGAACAAAATATTGTTACGATATCTAAAGCAAATACGAAAGCGAGAAGATATTTGCCTTTGCCGTTGGAGTGCGACCTCGTTTCTTACGGAAACAACATTGTGGCGCAGGTGAGCGAACGGATAAAACCGGCGGTGACGGAATACATTAACAAGTTTGATGCGTACCGCTGTTTTGAAACGCCGCAAATCAATCTGCTGAACGAATTTCTTGCTCCGTTTGATTTGAAGGTCTGTTTTATGGCGGAGTATTTTCTTCCCGACGCAGAAAAGCTGAAGGAGCTGGACTGCGGTTATGTGCTGCGTATTCTTAACAAAGAGGAATTTGCGGATTTATATTTGGAGCAGTGGAGCAACTGCCTGACCTTCAATGACAGAGAACGGGATGTGTTAGCCGTCGGCGCTTATGATAACGGAAAGCTGATAGGACTTGCAGGCTGTTCCGCCGACAGCGAAACGATGTATCAAATCGGTGTTGACGTTCTCCCCGAATACAGGCAAAATGGCATCGCTTCCGCCGTTACAAGCAGATTGGCGCTTGAAGTTTTGGCGTTGGGCAAGGTGCCTTTTTACTGTGCCGCTTGGTCGAATATCAAATCTGTGCGTAATGCTGTCAAAAGCGGGTTTCGCCCCGCATGGGTGGAGCTGACGGCGAGGGACATTGTTTTTGTAAACGAGCTATCAAGGACCGGAGATGATCTGAGATGAGAAAAAGAAGTATTTGCTGCCGCTATTCATGCTGATCATATTTGAAACGGTGGCAGTTACGCTGTGGCTCACGTTGGGAAACATATTCTATCTGTTTAATTTCAGCTACATAGGATTATCAGTCTCGTTTGGCGTTTATCTGTACAGTGATCTTACAGCAGCGGTAAAAGACCCTTAAAAAAGCAAAGCCCATAGCTGCGTCGGAACAGCTATGGGCTTCTTGATAATATCAGCGTTGCTCATCCCTATATGGTCCGAGTCTCATCATGCGGAGTTTACCTTTCCAGATAGGCGCAGAGAAGCTCAAAGGTGTTGCGCAGACCGTCGACGTGAGTGCGTTCATAACCGTGGCTGTTTGCCGTGCCGAAGCCGATGGCGGCATGGCGCACGTCGTAGCCGGCTGCTATGCTCGTATCACAGTCCGTGCCGTAGTGCGGCGTGAAGATATCCATAACGTAATCGACGCCGCAAGCTTCTGCGGTATCGCGCAACTCTCCGGTCATTGCGACGTGGTATGGATAGCGGGAGTCTTTAGCAAATATTGAGACCTTATGCTCGTCGGAATTTTGGTCGGGACCCGTTGGAGCGATGTCAACGGCGAGAATATCGCGGGCATCTTCAGGGAGCCAAGAGGTGCCGTGACCTATCTCCTCGTAAACGGAGAAGTAGGCGTATACCTTGCGCGAGAGCCTGAGCCTGCCCTCCGCTATCTCACGCATGGCTGTGAGAAGAACTGCGGCGGCGGCCTTGTCGTCCACAAAGTGCGATTTGATATAACCGTTAGACAGTGTGAAGCGTGGCTCAAGGGCGATGATATCGCCCGTTTCAACGCCTAAAGCTCTGGTTTCCTCCGCAGTTTTTACGTTTTCGTCCAGAACGACGCAGACGTTCGTGCGGAAGTCGGGAAGCACCTTCCTCGTTTCATCCTCGGTGACATGGATAGAATTGGGATTGCGGCAGACCGTACCCGTATATACCTTTCCGGAGTGGGTGTAGACCCTGACGTTTTCCATTATGCAGTAGAAAGGATAAAGACCGCCGACCGGGCAGAGATTTAGGGTGCCGTCGGAGTTTATATGCCGCACCATGAGCCCGATATCGTCGAGATGGACGGTGACGACGAGAGGCTCGCCCTCGCCTCCGAGCTCCGCTATCACTCCGCCCTTGTGCGTGGCTTTATACTTGAAGCCAAGCTCATCGAGCATAGATACCACGAGGCGCTGTATCTCCTCATACTGACCGGTCGTGCTGTCTGTGGCTAATAGCCTTTTGAACGTATCAAGGCAGTGCTCTTCATCAAAACGGTACATTTTTTGGCGTTCCTTTCGCTTTTTTTAACAGCCTGCCATAAGCCTTGGCCGCAGCGTGAGGGCGACTGCAAGTACGGCAAAAAGCATGGCAAGCATAATGTAATAGAATACGATCACGATGATCATTTACCGTTTATTCACTTCTCAGTGCGGCGACGGGATCGCTTCTCGAAGCGCCCTTTGCCGGGATAAAGCCGCCCACGAGGGTGAGGAGCACGCTTAACAGCACAAGAGCGGCGGCGGCGGTCGGAGAGAGCGTCGCGCTCAGGTTCTCCTGACCTGTAAGTGTGTGTATCAGATAGTTTCCGGGCAGAAGGATGAGACCCGTAATAGTTATTCCGAGTATCCCGGAGAGTGCGCCTATAATCATAGTTTCAGCGTTGAAGACCGAGGAGACGTTGCGACGGGAGGCGCCCATCGCACGGAGTATGCCTATCTCCTTGCGCCTTTCGAGCACGCTGATATATGTTATGACTCCGATCATTATCGAGGAAACGATAAGAGATACGGCGACGAAGGCGATAAGAACGTAGCTTATCACGTTGATTATCTCTGTCACGGAGTTCATCATCGTGCTTACCATATCCGAGTAGCGTATCACCTTTTCGCTTTCGCCGCTGTGTTCCATCTGCGAGTTATAGCCGTCGATAAAACGGATTACTTGGTTTTTGCTCTCAAAATCCCGCGGATAGATCACTATTTCGCTAGGAAAGGCAAGGTCGGCATAGCCGAGACGGGAGAGGTTGCTGTCGAAAGTATCGGAGCTGCCGGACATCAGGGCGGATGCAAGCTCCATCAGCTCACGGTCGTCCATATTCATGCTGACCGAGGAGGTCAGAGCGTCAAAATCAACGGTAAATGCGTCGGGAAGCTTCGACATAGCGTCGCTCATTGCTTTCTCTATTTCAGAAGAGAGGTTTTGGAAGAGCTGTGTCATAGTCCTCTGCATGGCGGAGGAAAGCTTCGATGAAACGCCCCTCGCATATCGGCTTAATCCGTCCGAAATCCGCTTTTCAATGGCGTCCGTATCGATCATCTCTTTGACGGCGGCGTCTATGCGGCTGCGCGCATCTTCGGTCTCCATATAATCACGGAAGGACTCGCTGATGGAAGACAGCTCGGGAAGTCCGTTCTCAGATGCATAGCTTTCATAGCCTGCGAGAAGCTCCTGAAGAAGCAGTTCTGAATCCTCGTCGACTTCTCCTGCCTCTGAAAGTTCATCCACTAATTTCTGAGCCTCGTTGTCGAGAAAAGCGGAGAAAGCGTCGGACTCAAGATATCCGGCAAAAAAGGGACTGTAAAGCTCGAAAATCTCCCGAGGGGAGAGGTCAGAGCCCTCCAAAACGGGCCAGTCGACATCCTCAAGCGGTTTTGCAGTCTCCATATATCGCGCGAAGTCATCTGCAAGCCGCCCGACAAAGCCCCGAAGCCGTTCCGGAGTGATGACCTGTACCCCGCTTTCGCGTATGATGCGACGTATATGCTCCGTAACGACCTTCCGTGCGTCAGACGTTCTGAGATACGTCCTGAGCGCATCCGGAAGCCTGCTCACGTCGGTCGCCGGATCTTTTGCAGCTTTCTCAAGATATGAGTCATAAAGCTCTTTGAAGAGCTGCGATAGGCTGTCGAGGGATAAGTTAAGCTCAATGCCGTCAAAGATGTTTTGAATATCCGCGGAGGATGGAGAGTCGATCAAGCCGGAGAAAGCATTCGGATCAATATACTTACTGATATCCTCGCCGGAGAGCCCAAGCTCCGACATATCGAAAGAAATGGCGTCCCTGTCAAACCGAAAGGCGTCGGCAATAGAGTCGGCGTCGACCGAGAAGAGGGAGGACAGGTCGGGGAGCGACGCATCAGTCTCTTCGGAGAACAGAGCGCCGGTAAATACGTTGACGTCCGGAGAGGCAAGCTGATCCTGAACGAGCCTGCTTTCCGACGCGCTATCTATAGTGTGGAGAACGAGAGATGGCATATAGTTCATACCGGTGCTGAGCACGGCGGCTTTCGCGTCTTCTCTCTGCCGCACGACTCCGACAATCTTAAGAAGCTCGCCTTCGGAAACGGCTTTTTTCATATAATCCAGGTCAGAGCTGCGGTCTGTCCAAACTCCGTAGCTCTCATCGTAGGTGTAGAGCGCGGAGCGGTCCACAAGGCGAAAGCTCACGCCGAGGAAATCCTCATAGGCGTAAACTCCGTTTGCAGATGTGCGATCGACCTTTTTCCCGCTCATAAACGAGTCGACCATATCGTCAAGCAGCGAGATATCCTTAAAGCCCATGGCGTAAAGCGCCATATCGCTAACTTTGTTGTCGCGCGTCAGAACGAAAACGAGTTCTCCGTAGTTCTGAGGCCACCTTCCGGCCAAAACGTCGTACTGGCTTTCATACATTCCCGGATTATCCGGCATACGGTGAAATACGTCGGTCATATTCCGGCTCGTAAAGCCCGGAATACCGGCGCTTGATATCCCGAGGGAAGCGAGACTCTGGTTCGGATGTACCTGCCGGACTTCGCCGTCGCGCTCGGAGAATATGAGGGGCGCGACGTTGTACTTGTATTCTACGTTCTGAATATACGGGTCGGTCTCGCCGGAGTGCTCTTCAAGATACAGCTTGAATGAAGCGAGATCGTTTGGAGAAGCGGTCGAAAAAAGATTAGCCACAAGCTGCCATTCCCGAACCTTGTCTCCGTCCGAGTCTTCCTGCTCATCGCGCGTTACGAGGGAGGAAAGATCAAGACTGCTCTTTGTGAGAGAAACGGGATATTCGCTGAGGGTTTCGCGCTGAATGTCGTCCATATAGAGATTCATTCCTGTCGATAGCGACAGTATGAGGGCTATCCCGATAATACCTATCGAACCGGCAAAGGCGACCAGAAGAGTGCGCTTACGCTTTGTCCAGAGATTTGCGAGACTCAGTCCTAGAGCAGTTAAAAATGACATTGACGCTTTTCTGAGAGAGCCTGCGGGCCGACTCGGCTCCGGCCCTGGAGCGCAGGGATCTGAATCGGTGATTATCCTTCCGTCTTTCAGCTCCACAATGCGGGTGGCATACCTTCGGGCAAGCTCCGGGTTGTGAGTGACCATAACGACAAGCCTGTCCTTGGCGACCTCCTTCAGAAGCTCCATCACCTGAACGCTGGTATCACTGTCGAGAGCGCCCGTGGGCTCGTCTGCAAGCAGTATTTTAGGCTCGTTCACAAGGGCCCTCGCAATAGCTACTCTCTGCATCTGCCCGCCGGAGAGCTGATTCGGCTTTTTATGGAGCTGGTCTCCGAGTCCGACGCGCTGAAGCGCCTCTGCCGCCCTGCGCTTCCTTTCCTTCGGCGAAACGCCCGAGATCGTGAGCGCAAGCTCAACGTTTGAAAGAACAGACTGGTGAGGTATCAAATTATAGCTCTGGAAGATAAAGCCGACGGAGTGGTTGCGGTATGAGTTCCAGTCCCTCTCTGAATAGTGCTTCGTGGAGGTGCCGTCGATGACGAGATCCCCGCTGTCGTAATGATCCAGACCGCCGACTATATTCAAAAGCGTCGTTTTTCCGGAACCGCTCGGTCCGAGTATTGCGACAAACTCATTCTCGCGCAGAGTCAGGCTCAGATGATCGAGAGCCTTCTGCACAAAATTGCCGGTCTTATATTCTTTTGAAACGTCTGAGATACTAAGCATATAAACCGTTCCTCTCAACCGATCAATCTACTTCTTCAATATATAGCCATGATACCACGTATCATAAAAATATGCTTTAACAATTTATAAATTGTTGTTGACAAATTCGGTTTATTGAAGAAACGAAAAGGAAAATTGAGGATAGGTCTCTTATGATGCAGTGTGCGTAAACTGAAAACTT
>CACXBO010000124.1 GCA_902765975.1 Oscillospiraceae bacterium | reverse complement strand
TTTTCAATTCGTGTAAGCTCAAGGAGAGGAGTTTTTCCTATAAGCTGATCTGCGGAAGTATAGATATTGGACATAACGATCTTTCCTTTCATATTTGTTATTTAAATCGCCGCAAACCCCTGCTCAAGGTCAGCGATTATATCGTCGATGTGCTCTGTGCCGATAGAAAGCCGGATAGTATTGGGCTTTATGCCCTGGTCAAGCAGTTCTTCCAACGAGAGCTGAGAGTGCGTAGTCGAGGCAGGATGAATTACGAGGCTTTTGACGTCGGCTACGTTTGCAAGGAGAGAGAATATCGTAAGGTTATCAATAAACTTCCACGCCTCCTCCCGTCCGCCTTTTATATCAAAGGTAAAAATAGAGCCTCCGCCGTTCGGGAAATACTTCTCGTAAAGCGCGTGGTCCGGATGATCCGGGAGGGACGGATGGTTGACTTTTTCGACCAGAGGATGCTTTGAAAGATACTCGACGACCTTTTTGGTATTCTCTGCGTGTCTCTCAAGCCTGAGCGAAAGCGTCTCCACGCCCTGAAGGAGAAGGAACGCATTGAAAGGCGAAATGGAAGCGCCGGTATCGCGGAGCAGTATCGCTCTTATGTAAGTAACGAATGCGGCAGGTCCGACAGCGTCATAGAAGGAAACTCCATGGTAGCTCGGATTCGGATCGGCGATATTCGCATACTTGCCGCTTGCCTTCCAGTTGAATTTGCCGGACTCCACAATGATTCCGCCGAGAGTAGTTCCGTGACCTCCGATGAATTTGGTAGCGGAATGTACGACTATGTCGGCTCCGTGCTCGATGGGACGGATAAGATACGGAGTTCCGAACGTGTTGTCAATAACGACTGCTATGCCGTGCCTGTGCGCTATGCTTGCAACAGCGTCGATATCGGGTATATCGCTGTTTGGATTTCCGAGTGTTTCAAGAAATACAGCGCGGGTCTCCGGCGTTATTGCTGCCTCCACCTCATTCAGATCATGTATATTCACGAAGGTCGTTTTGATCCCGTACTGCGGCAGCGTATGCGAAAGCAGATTGAACGTTCCGCCGTATATCGTCTTCTGCGCCACGATGTGTCCGCCGTTTGCGGCAAGCGCTTCTATCGTATAAGATATCGCTGCAGCTCCGGAGGCGACCGCAAGCGCCGCGCTGCCTCCCTCAAGCGCTGCAAGCCGCTTCTCAAAAACGTCCTGAGTGGTATTTGTCAGCCTTCCGTATATATTGCCTGCGTCCGCAAGACCGAAGCGGTCGGCTGCATGCTGGCTGCTTCGAAAAACGTATGACGTTGTCTGATATATCGGAACTGCGCGTGAATCGGTCGCCGGATCCGCCTGTTCCTGTCCAACGTGAAGCTGAAGAGTCTCAAATTTATATTTGCTCATCTTATTTTTCTCCTTAAAATTTATTATATTAGGGTATCGATCCGATTTCAATAAAAAACCGAGGGCTTTCATAAAGCTCCCGGGCAAATGGCATTATCGGCACAAGATATCGTGTCAATTATTTTTGAGGCGCAGACTTATGCAGTATGACGCCCCTGCCATACAGTATGCCCGGGAGATGCGCATTCGACAACACATAGTGTCATTTTTACTGTTGATCTCGGGTATATTCATCACTTGCGCCTCCTTTATTTTTCTTGATCACATTATACCACGTATCCGGTATTTGTAAATTCTCTAAAGTTTATCGCCGGTGATAAGAACAGCTTATTGCTAAATCTCTTTGTATTTCATAAGTTCCCTTATGTATTCCGAACCGTACTGCGAGAGCGAACTGCCCTTTCTCGTTATATATCCTATCGTCAGCGGATCCTCTTCTATCATTTTGATAGAGACAAGCCCTTGAAGAACTGAATCCTCCTTTGAAAGCATCCCGCAGCCGACCGAGTAACCTCCGAGCTCGGCAATTATTTCCATAGTCGTCGCTCGGTCGTCGGACTTTATCATCTTATCAAAGGCATAATCTGCCATCGCTTCTTCCGTCAGATAATATTTTCCTTCGTTGCTCTGATCGAATGAGACGCACGGATAATCGCGCATCTCTTCTATTGATATCTCCTCCCGCCCGGCAAACTTGTGATCTTTCCATACGTATACGAAGGTTTCCCTTCTCATAAGAGGAACGAACTCAAGCTGATAATCTCGGAAAAGCTTCTTAATCAGCGCCTCGTTAGAACCGGAGAAGGAGATAATTCCGACCTCGCTCTTGAGACTTGCAACGTCATCGAGGACCTCCTTGGTCTTCGTCTCATGAATAGAAAAGACGTATTTATCAGGCTTTTTAATCTTTAGGACCTCGGTAAATGCTTTGATAGCGAAATTATAGTGCTGAGTGGAGACGGAAAAGCGTTCCTTGCCGCTGTCGCGGGACAGATACCGGTCTTCGAGTATTCCGTACTGACCTACCGCTTTTTTCGCGTATGCCAAAAATTCACGTCCCTCATCGGTAAGGGATATGCCTTTGTTCGTCCTCTCGAAAATCAGGATCCCGAGCTCGTCCTCAAGCTCGCGTATGCTCGCAGACAGTGCAGGCTGTGTGACGTAGAGCTTTGCGGAAGCCTCTCTCATTGAATTTGAAGCAGCCGCTTCAAGAACGTATTTAAGCTGCGTTATGTTCAAGCATATCACCTCGCTTTTTCAGTATCACCTTACGAACGGGACTCTGTATTCTTCGTTTATCTCGCTGATCTCCTTGATTCCGTCTATATACGGCTGAAAAAGGCTTTCTATTCTTCCACCGCCGAGGTTATCGCAGCCGGAACAGAATTCGCACTCCGCACCGCAGCCGCCCCACAATGCCTGTCGAACGATCTGCTCTCTCTCTTCTCTCGTAGTATCTTTTATCAAAATCGACTTCATTTTGTCTTTCCTCCGATCATTTCAATATCCCGGTTATTGTGCCGCCTCCGACGACGCATCCGAAGTCATCATAAAATACCGCAGACTGACCCGGAGATGCGGCTTTGACCGGCTCTTCAAACGATATTTTTACCCGGTTGCCTCCGATTGATTCAATAATTGCCGGTTGGCCGCAGTGACGGTATCTGACCTTAACCGAGCAAGCGAGCCTCTTTCCAATAGCAGGCTCTGCACAGCTCAGATAATTCACGTTCCCGCAGATGAGCTCACGGCTGTAGAGCGAACTCTCGCCGCCTATCACCACTTCGTTGCTCCCGGCGCGTATCTCCTTAACGTATGCAGGAAATCCGAGGCTAAGTCCGAGCCCTTTCCGCTGTCCTAACGTATAATGCACAATGCCTTTATGTCTTCCGAGAACCGCTCCCTTCTCATCTATGAAGTTTCCTTCGCCTAACGAGTCATGACCTGCGTTTTTTTCAATATAATCAGTATAGTTTCCCTCAGTAATAAAGCATATCTCCTGAGAATCCTGCTTTTCTGCGGATGGAAGCCCGGCCTCTCTTGCCATACGTCTCACTTCGCTTTTGGAGAAGCTCCCAAGCGGCATAAGAGTTGAGGCGAGCTGCTCCTGTGAAAGCTTATACAGCATATAGGTCTGATCCTTCTCCGCAAACAGCGCTTTTTTGACCGTATATCTCCCGTTGTCAAGCTTTACTACCGACGCATAATGTCCCGTTGCAATATACTCTGCTCCAAACACTTTTGCGAAATGCAGCAGCTTCTCCCATTTAACAAAACGGTTGCACTCAACGCAAGGATTTGGCGTATAGCCTGAAACGTAGGCGTTAACAAAAGGCTCTATCACGTACCTCTTAAAATCGGAAATGCAGTTTATGGGGTAATATGGTATCCCGAGCTTAAATGCGACTCTGCGGGCGTCTTCTATATCGCAGCATCGCCCCTCTGTTCCGTCCTCAGATTGCCAGACCCGCAGGGTTACGCCCGCAACTTCATATCCGGACTGCTTCAGAAGAAGCGCAGCAACAGCGCTGTCTACTCCGCCCGACATACCGACGATCGCTTTTGACATACGATTTTATATCGTCTTACCGGTCCTGTTCTGATAGTCGTCAAGAGCAGCCTGTATCGCCTCCTCGGCGAGAACGCTGCAATGCATCTTGTAATCGGGCAGTCCGTCAAGCGCCTCAGCAACGGCCTTGTTTGTAAGCTTTTTCACCTCGCTGAGCGGCTGACCCTTTATCAGCTCAGTCGCCATAGAGCTTGACGCTATTGCGCTCCCGCAGCCGAAGGTCTCAAATTTAACGTCCCGGACGACGTCATCCTCTATTTTAAGATACATTTTCATGATATCGCCGCATTTGGCGTTGCCGACCTCGCCTATCCCGTTCGCATCCTCTATAACTCCGACGTTTCTCGGATTGCGGAAATGGTCCATTACTTTTTCACTGTACAGTGCCATAGCTATGTTCTCCTTACAGAATAAATTCTTTTTT
>CACXBO010000123.1 GCA_902765975.1 Oscillospiraceae bacterium | reverse complement strand
CTTTCAGTTTACGCGCGAATGTGATAAAATACAATAGATTATGTAAAAGTATACTCGGAGGACAAAAAATGGCAAACAGATTTTTTACGTCTGAATCGGTAACGGAGGGACATCCCGACAAGGTTTGCGACCAAATTTCAGACGCTGTTCTCGATAATATTCTGGCTCTTGATAATATGGCGCACGTAGCGTGCGAGACCGTATGTACGACAGGCCTTGTGCTCGTTATGGGCGAGATAAGCACGGAATGCTACGTTGATATTCCTCGCATCGCAAGGGATACGATAAAAGAGATAGGTTATGACAGACCGGAATACGGCTTCGACGGCAATTCCTGCTCAGTGCTCACGGCAATAGACGAACAGAGCCCGGATATTGCGATGGGCGTTAACTCAGCTTTTGACGACGCGTCAGAAATAGGAGCAGGGGATCAGGGCATGATGTTCGGCTACGCCTGCAATGAAACGCCAGAGCTTATGCCTGCGCCGATTTCTTTTGCTCACGCTCTTTCAAGAAGGCTTTCCGTTGCGAGAAAGACCGGAGAACTGAGCTTTCTCCGTCCTGACGGAAAAAGCCAGGTGACAGTAAAATACGACGCTGAAGGCAATATAGAGTCGATACCCGCTATTGTCGTTTCAACACAGCACTCTCCGGATATTTCAATTTCCGATCTGCGCGAGGCTGTGATCGAGTCTATAATCAAGCCGGTCATCCCGGAAAAGTATATTACGAACGAAACGCGTTTCTACGTTAATCCAACGGGCAGATTTGTTGTCGGAGGTCCTGTAGGCGACTCCGGACTTACAGGTCGCAAGATAATAGTTGATACCTACGGAGGAATGGCGTCCCACGGCGGAGGCTGTTTTTCAGGAAAGGATCCAACCAAGGTCGACCGCAGCGCCGCATATATGGCGAGATACGTTGCAAAAAATCTCGTTGCCTCCGGAATCGCATCCCGCTGCCAGATAGAGATAGCCTACGCAATCGGAGTTGCAAAACCGGTGTCCGTTCTCATAGATACCTTTGGGACAGGGAAGCTGCCCGACGAGAGAATAGCGGAAATTGTTAACAGAGAGTTCGACATGCGTCCTGCCGGAATTATCAAAACGCTCGACCTTTTGAGACCGATATACAAGCAGACGGCGGCTTACGGACACTTCGGAAGAACGGACGTTGAGCTTCCGTGGGAAAAGCTCGATATGGCGGATAAGCTGAGAGGTTACCTGAATTGAGAAACGAAAGAGTAAAACCGGAGCCCGAGATCCAAAACGAGGGATATATCGAGGGAAGAAACGCAGTGCTTGAGGCGCTGAAGGCAGGAAGACCTATCGATAAGCTCTTCGTTGCAAAGGGTGATACCGACGGGTCGCTTTCCCGAATAGCGGCAATGGCGAAAAAGGCCGGAATACCTGTAGTAGATATCGACAGGCGCAAGCTCGACACTATGAGCGTGACAGGCGCGCACCAGGGTGTAATTGCCGCCTGTGCCGTGAGGGAATACGTCTCCGTTGAGGATATTCTGAATACCGCAAAGGAGAAGCGCGAGGATCCGTTTATCATCGTCTGCGACGAGATTTCCGATCCGCATAACCTCGGCGCTATCATAAGAACTGCCGAGGCTGCCGGTGTTCACGGGATAATCATTCCCAAAAGACGCAGCGCGGGAGCGACAGCTACCGTTGCAAAGACCAGCGCAGGAGCTATAGAATACGTTCCGATAGCAAAGGTACCGAACATTGTATCAGCTCTGGATGAGCTGAAGAAAGCAGGCGTTTGGATATACGGAACGTCGGCAGACGGGCAGAATGATCTTTGGGAGACAGACCTCAGAGGACCGATTGCCCTTGTGATAGGCTCAGAGGGCGACGGGATGAGCCGTCTTGTCTCAGAAAACTGCGATTTCAAGCTGTCTATCCCTATGAAGGGCAGCATTTCTTCTCTGAATGCGTCCTGCTCGGCAGCTATAGTGATTTACGAAGCGGTACGCCAGAGATCAAAGCTAAATAAGGGGTGAATCAGAAATGGCAAAAGACAACAACAATAACGATCAGTTCAGCCTGGATGACATTTTGAACGACAACTACGATTCCGCGGAGAGCTTTTCTCTGGAGTCTATCCTCTCTGAATATAAAGGCAGCGCCTTCATTCAGGGTGAAAAGAAAACGCCGTCTCACGAGCTTGACGATAAGGTGAACGAAATACTAAAGAGCGCGGGCATGCCGGTTAATACAGAGGCTCCTAAGAAGGAGGCGCCTTCCGTATCTCCTGTGACTCAGAAAAAGTCAGCGCCTGAGCCTGAGGCAAAGGTTTTCACGCCAAAAAAGGCGGCTGAGCCTATGCCCGAAAGCGTAAGTCATCCGAAACCGATAAATGTTTCGCCCGCATCTCCGAATAGCTCCGATTATAGGCACTATTCCGAGGATGACGACAGGTACTTTGAATCCCGCGAATTTCAAAAAAAGGTCTCCGAAGAGCTGTTTAAGGAAGATGACTATAATTTCCCGGAGATAAACGCGGAAAAAGCTGACGGGGACTTTGAGGACGAAGAGGAGAGACCTTCCGTTTTTCAGAAGCTGTTCGGCCGTTTCCACAGAGCCGAAGCGGAGAATACCGAGGACGAGGCAGAGTTTGAGATCCCGGAGGAAGAGCCTGAGCCAGACCTTGCAGATGAAATGAGAAGGTTTGCGTCCCCCGTTCCTATTCTTACGATACGTTCCTATATAGCCGCGGCTTTAGTGATCGTTATGGCGATTTTCACTTTCCTTTTTGAAGCGCAGAGCCCTCTGCCCTTCGGAATTGGCTTTAAGCAGCTTTCTGCACAGGGCGTTCTTATGATACTTCAGCTTATAGTTATGGCGCTTGGCATAGACGTTCTGATCTCCGGCTTTACCGATCTTATCCATGCCGAGCCGGGAACAGATTCGCTTGTTTTCTTATCGTGCCTTTTCAGCATTATCGACGGCATAATTATTTTGGTCAAGAAAGACGTGGCCTACGGACTGAGCTTCTCGCTTGTCTCTGCAGCTTCCGTATTCTTTGCTATGCGCGGTAAGAGAACGCACCTCGTTGCATATATCCATTCTCTCAAAATGACAAAGGCGTCTTCAAATCCGTTTGGAGTCATAAGCGTAGAGGAGGGTGAGGACCCGGTAAGGAATATTCTTAAAAAGGTACACTGCGGAACCGACGGGTTTTATAAAAAGCTTGTCAGCAAGGATATAAGCGAAGTGCTTTACGCTTATGCTTTCCCGCTTATCGTAGTGCTTTCCTTCCTTTTTGCCCTGCTTGCGTCCGTAGGTCAGGGAAGAGGCGAGGAGTTCACCCACACCTTTTCCATTATGGCTGCCGTGGGAGCGGCATTTCCCGCAGCGTCAGCTTTTGCTCTGCCGTTCAGCTATGCCGCTTCAATACTCAGAAGATCCGGAAGCGCAGTTGCGGGTTGGGGCGGAGCCTGCGAGCTTTATGATTCCGACGGAGCAATCATCACCGACGAGGACGTTTTCCCTGTAGGGAGCATATCTCTCAGCGGCATAAAGTTCTTTGAAGGTATCAATAACCAGAAGGCGGTTATTTACGGCGCAAGCCTCCTTGCTGCGTCGGATACCGGACTCACTCGCGTGTTTTCAGAGCTCCTGCGCAGCCAGGGTCTTCCAAAGCGCAACGTCTCTTCATTTGAGCCTTACGAGGGCGGCGGAGTCGGCGGCGTTATCGAAGGCGAGCGGGTGCTTGCCGGAACCGGAGCCTTTATGAATCTTATGGGCATAAGAGTCCCGGAAAAGGTCAACAGCAATAACGCCATATTTATTGCAGTAAACGGAGTCCTTGCCGCTCTGTTCTCAGTCAATTACGTTCCGGCTAACTCAGTTGCGATGTCTCTTCGCTCTCTGCTCAACACTAAGGTCAATGTGATGTTCGCGGTAAAAGATTTCAACGTAACGCCCGCAGTTATTGCTCAGAAGTTCCGGGTGTCAATGGACGGAGTCGAGTATCTTCCAGCGCAGGTGAGCTATGAGCTCGCAAATGCAGGGAATAACGGGAAGACCGGAGTATCCGCAATCCTGTGCAGAGAGGGTCTCTCTCCATTTGCGGAGGTAATAACAAAGGCAAGACTCGTAAAGACTGTAGCCGAGCTTAACACGCTGATCTCTCTCGGAGGAACTGCCGTCGGACTACTGCTGATGTACTTCCTATGTGCATCCGAAGCCTTCAACTCTGCCTCCTCCGGAAACGCATTCATCTTTATGCTTGCGGTTGAGGCGTGCGTTTTCCTGCTGAGCCAGCTTGTCAGAAAGCGTTCATAATATAGTTTGTTATAATTACAGAAAAATGTGTTGTTTTTCATTTGCACATAGTGTATAATATCAAAGGTTATTAGCTTTTTGCTTTAATACAAATACAAACATAACAATAAGAGAGGACTGTTCCATATGGGCTACGACGCAACAAAAATCCGTAATATCGCTCTTCTCGGTCACGGCGGAAACGGCAAGACCTCGCTCGCTGAGAGCATTCTTTACGTTACCGGCGCCACTGACCGTCAGGGCAGAGTTGGCGACGGGAACACCGTGAGCGACTACGACGCTGAGGAGATCAAGAGGCAGACGAGTATTTCTACCTCGACTATGTTCGCAGAATATAAGGGCTACAAGGTCAACATTCTCGACACTCCGGGATACTTCGACTTTGTCGGCGAGGTCTATGAAGCGCTTCGCGTTGCCGGTCTCGGAATAATCGTTGTATCCGGTAAGGACAGGCTCAACGTCGGCGCAGAGAAGGCATGGAAATATGTCAGCGAGCGCAAGCTTCCCAGAGCGATCTATGTCTCAAAGATGGATGAGGACAACGCCAGCTTTGAGAAGGCTTTCGACGCACTCCGCGGCAAATTCGGAAGCAGCGTCTGCGCCTTTACCGAACCCATCATGAAGGGCGAGAAGGTTGTAGGTATAGTCGACGTCGTTTCCAAGAAGGCTTTCAACATCGTAAACGGCAAGAGAGTAGAGACCGCTATCCCTGCTGAGCTTCAGGACAAGGTTGAAGAGCACTTTGAAGAGCTTACCGAGAATGCAGCCGGAACAAGCGAAGAGCTTATGGAAAAATACTTTGAAGAGGGCGTCCTCTCTGAGAAGGAGCTTCACGACGCTCTTGCTATCGGTATTGCCAGCGGTGATATTTGCCCTGTCTTTTTCGGAAGTGCAGCAGATAACCTCGGCACGGTCGTGCTTCTCGACGCAATCATAAATATGTTCCCCGCGCCCAAGGAACTCGGAAAGCCCATCGACGCGAATGCGCCCACCAAGCTCCTCGTTTATAAGTCCATTTCCGATCAGTTCGGCAAGTTCAGCCTCTTTAAGGTAATTGCCGGCAAGGTCACTCCCGATATGACTCTTACCAACCCGCGCACCGGCGCTCAGGAAAAGCTCGGTCACATCTACCAGATGCAGGGCAAGAAGAACATTGAGGTCAAGGAGCTCTGCCCCGGCGATATTGGCGCAGCGTCCAAGCTTTCCGATACCGCGACCGGCGACACTCTCTGCGATCCCAAGGCGCTTGAAGCCGCTCCCGGAATAGATTTCCCGGCTCCCTGCTACACGATGGCTATAAGGCCGAAGACCAAGGGCCAGGAAGATAAAGTCGCGCAGGGACTCACAAGACTCCGCGAGGAGGACAGGACCTTCACCGTAGTAAACAATCCCGAGACCAAGCAGATGGTTATCTCCGGCATGGGCGATACCCAGCTTGACGTGCTCTGCTCCAAGCTTAAGAGCAAGTTCGGCGTTGAGGTTGAGCTTTATCCCGCAAAGGTTGCTTACCGTGAGAAGATCCGCAAAAAGCTTGAGGCTCACGGCCGTCATAAGAAGCAGTCCGGCGGTCACGGTCAGTTCGGCGACGTCTGGATCCGTTTTGAGCCGCAGGATGAGACCGAGGATCTCGTCTTTGCCGAGGAAGTATTCGGTGGATCAGTCCCCAAAAACTTCTTCCCGGCAGTTGAGAAGGGACTTCGCGAGAGCGTAACCCGCGGTGTGCTTGCCGGTTATCCGATGGTATATCTAAAGGCAACCCTTTACGATGGCTCTTATCATCCCGTCGACTCCTCTGAAATGGCGTTTAAGACCGCTGCTAACCTCGCTTTCAAGGAGCTTGTGAACGCTGCTCCCGCTATTCTCGAGCCGATAGGACTTCTCAGGGTCACCATTCCCGATGCGAACATGGGAGATATCATGTCCGACCTCTCCAAGCGCCGCGGCAGCCCGATGGGTATGAGCGTCGATAAGGACGGCAACCAGGTAGTTGAGGCAGAGGTTCCGATGGCAGAGATGGGAACTTACGCTATTGATTTGCGTTCAATGACTCAGGGCCGCGGCTCCTTCACTCTTGAATTTGTTCGCTACGATGAGGCGCCTGCAAACGTACAGGAGAAGATCATTGCCGACTCCAAGGCTGAAGCTGACGACGAGTGATCTATTGCTTTTTAAAAGAGGCCGGACTCTTCCGGCCTCTTTTTAGTAATAACTATTTAAGGAGCACAGTATGGATAGACAGAAAACGGCAGATTACGCCGTATATCTCAAGGCCCACGGTTATAACTGCGCTCAGGCGGTGACAGCCGCTCTTTCAGGCGAGACAGAGCTCGACACAGACACGCTGAATAAGCTGTCTGCTGGTTTTTGCGCGGGAATGGGAACTATGGAAGCGACCTGCGGCTCACTTATCGGTGCGGGTATGATCTGCGGCCTTAAAACCGGAGGACTGCGCACTCTCAGTTATACGAGAAAACTGATCTCAGACTTCAAAGAGCGGTGCGGTGCAGTCACATGTTCTGAGCTGAAGCAAATAACTGACGGCGCTCCGCTTTGTCCCTGTGAGGAATGCGTGAGAAATGCCGTTCTGAGCTATTTTTCAACGATGTATACGGAATAAAATCTCCCTCTTCGACTCTTTGCCGAAGAGGGATGATTATTTATTTACGCAACCCTGCGTCCGCCGATAAATCGATCTTTCCAGTAGGAAATATCCATATTCTGTAGCCTCGTCGGCTTAGATGCATTATTGCATGAGATGAAAGTACCGCCGCCTGCGTATATGCCGACGAGACCGGCTGTACCGCCGACTTCATTGGCAAATACAACGATATCTCCCGGTTTAAGCTCTGAACGGGTGACTTCCTTGCCGTATTCAGCAATTTTTGATGTCCTTCGCGGAACTTTTACTCCGTTCTGTACGCAGCAGTAATAGACAAAGCCTGAATTGTCAAACTTGTCAGGTCCCTGTCCACCGTACTCATATTCAGTGCCGATAAGCTCCTGTGCAAGAGCAACAATTTTTTCAGCCGTGGTAAGTTCGGGTTCGGACTCGGGTTCGGACTCGGGTTCAGGCTCAGGCTCAGGCTCGGGTTCAGGCTCGGGCTCGGGTTCAGGCTCGGGCTCGGGTTCAGTCTCGGGTTCAGGCTCGGGCTCCGGTTCGGACTCGGGCTCGGGTTCCGCTTCCGGTTCGACTCCATGCGTATCGTCTGCCGGCTCAACCGGTTGAGGCTGAGGCTCGGGGTCATCAGAAGATGGAATATTAGTTTGATTGGGCTCAATCTTATGGCTATCTGAATCGGACCCGCCGAAAAAGCTGCAGCTCGATAGGATAACGGCCGCTGTTAAGACCAATATGAAAATTGACCTCTTTTTCATTTTTTTCCTCCTTAGCATTTTTTATCTATATTATATCATTTTGCGATTTATTTCAATAGCATTAAGGCCTGCATTTCACTATATAAAGCACTTCTATTTTGTTCCGTCATTTTCGTAAGAGGCAGTCTGAACTCATCCTCGCAAAGCCCGAGAGAGTGCATCGCGGCTTTAACTGGTATCGGATTGACCTCAGAGAAGAGTAGCGAGATAAGTTTTGAGTATTTTATTTGAATTTTAGCGGCTTCAGCATATCTATCCGCCGAGCATAGGCTCGCCACGCGTGCGATTACGCCTGGAATGATATTTGCGGCGACAGAGATTATGCCCTTAGCGCCGAGAGACATCATAGGAACTATGATATCGTCGTTTCCCGACCATATATTGAAGTCTTCTCCGCACAAAGAAAGAGTGCGTACTACGAGGGCAAAATCTCCAGACGCCTCTTTCACACCGTTTATGTTCGGATGCTTCGAGAGCTCAAGGTAGGTCTCTGGCTTAAAGCTGAGCCCTGTACGCGATGGGACGTTATATGCGATTATTGGTATCGAGACGCTGTCCGCTACACGGAAATAGTGTTCGATAAGCCCATTTTGAGTAGACTTATTATAATATGGCGTAACGATGAGGAGAGCGTCGGCTCCGGCTTTTTCAGCGTCCTGAGAGAGCGTAACCGTTTGCTCCGTTGAATTTGAGCCTGTTCCGGCGATAACGGGAATCTCGCCCGAAAAGGCTTTTGCGAAAGCAACAGCAGCAAATCTCTCCTCACGCTTCAGAGTAGAAGCTTCGCCGGTAGTCCCGCAAACTGTTAGTGCGGAAGTACCGGCGATCTTTTGTAAATCAATTATTCTCTTTAATGCATCGTAATCGATACGCCCGCCCTTGAATGGAGTTATAACGGCGGCGGATGAACCCGTAAAGATGGGGGATTTCACTAAGGAGTTCCTTCCTTCAAAAAATTGAAGGCAGAATTATTTATCCATATATCCCTTCGCGCACAGAAGCTCTGCCAAGAGAACTGCTCCACCTGCAGCACCGCGCAGTGTGTTGTGGCTCAGGCAGACGAATTTATAATCGTACTGCGTGTCGGGACGAAGCCTTCCGACGCAGACAGCCATTCCGTTTTCAGTGTTGCGGTCAAGCTTTGTCTGAGGTCTGTTGTCCTCCTCAAAGTAATGGAGGAAATGCTCGGGAGCGGAGGGGAGCTTAAGCTCCTGAGGAACTCCGGAGAAGTTTGCCCAGCGCTCTTTGATCTCCTCTATAGAGGGCTTTTTCTCAAAGCTCATGAACACGGCAGCCATATGTCCGTCAGCTGCGGCAACTCTGAAGCACTGAGCCGTGATAGAAGGGGAAGAAGCGGTAACGATCTTGCCGTTTTCAAGTTTTCCCCAAAGCTTAAGGGGCTCCTGCTCGCTCTTTTCCTCCTCTCCGCCGATGTAGGGGATAACGTTATCCACTATCTCGGGGAAGGTATCAAAGGTCTTGCCAGCGCCTGAAATCGCCTGATAGGTGCATACGAGAGCCTTGGTGAGTCCGAATTCGTCCTTGAGAGGATGAAGTGCAGGAACGTAGCTCTGGAGCGAGCAGTTGGATTTGACCGCAATGAAGCCGCGCTTAGTGCCGAGACGCTCACGCTGATATTTGATAACCTCGATATGCTCGGGGTTTATCTCGGGGACGACCATCGGTACGTCTTCTGTCCAGCGGTGAGCGCTGTTATTTGAGACAACGGGGCACTCTGCCTTTGCATAGGCCTCCTCAAGAGCGCGGATCTCGTCCTTTTTCATATCGACTGCGGAAAAAACGAAGTCTACGTTAGCTGCAATAGCCTCGATATCGTCCTCGGCCGACTTGATAATAAGGTTCTTGGCGCAGTCGGGAATCGGCTTCTGCATAAACCAGCGAGACGAAACTGCGTCTTCATAGCGCTTCCCGGCGCTTCTTCTTGAGGCGGCGACCTCAGTGAGCTCAAACCAGGGGTGCTCGGAGATTAGGGTCACGAAACGCTGACCGACCATTCCTGTAGCGCCGATAACGCCGACTTTATACTTTTTCATAATCTGCCTCCATAACAATATATTCATTAATTTGCATAAATTGACATAAAAATGAGGGTTAAATAATCGGATATCGTCTATCCAAAAGAGAAATAATGTGGTATAATATCATAAATCTTGATATTTGCACTTTATTTCGTTAAACTGATTGTTCAGAATACTATCACATTTCGTTTTTTCTGTCAACAAAAAGCGCCTCTTTTTTGCGCACGAGGGGAAAGATATGTTACATAAAATAAAAAAACCGATACTTTTTATTCTCTGTTTGGCAATGCTGCTGCCTGTCTGTCTTCCTGCCGAAGCCGACGGGTTCACTGCGTCTGTTCATACGCTTAGGATCGGACTGTACAGCGGCTCAACGAAAAACTTCACCTCCGCTAATTTACAGAACGTATCAGGCTTGGGTTACGGATATGAGCTGGGTTATTTTGATTCCAGCCGAGAGTTCGTTTCGATCGGAGTTAAAATTACGGATAAAAATGCAATAACCGTTGTAATAGACCAAAACGTAGCATGGGATAAAGAGAGCCGTGCATTTTCGACCGATTTATCAGCCGGCACGGATATTCTCGGGTGCTATCATATCAGACTGAAGGAAGCTTTTTCGTCTTACGAAGATGCCTTAAAGAAAGCTGAAGAGCTGGACACGGAGCTCTGTAAGTTTATTAAATACTTAAACGGCGACTATTACGTTATGTTAGGTCAGTTTTGGGCGTCTAAAGACGTTAAAAATGCAATGGATGCGCTGAATATCGACGCGGTACAGATAGACTCGGGAACAGAAAAAACGGTTACTATCGTCGAAACGGGAAAGACAACCCCGCTTTTCGAGTATGACTGCGGCGCTTCAAGCTCTCTTGCCGTCCGACCTGTTGTTTCCGAGGGCGTTAAGGCGCAGACGCATCACAGAGGCTATAAATACTACGGTGATTTTTCTTTTGTCCGAGGGGCGTCAGGTAACATTACCGTTATAAACTACGTCGATATAGAGGACTACGTTAAAGGTCTCGTGCCATATGAAATGAGCGCGTCCTGGCCGAGAGAGGCGCTGAAGGCGCAGGCGGTCTGTGCGCGAAGCTATGCTATTTCAAGCCTCAATAAGCACAGAAACGAGGGATTTGACATCTGCAATACCGCAGAATGCCAGGTTTATTACGGAACAGGGAGAGCAAATGAGAACTCTAATCTTGCAGTTGAAGAAACCGCCGGCGAGTATCTCACATACAACGGCGCTCTCTGCCAAACAAATTATTACTCACACAACGGCGGAGCATCCGAGTCGTGCGAAAACGTTTGGGGTCAGAAGATCCCGTATCTGACCGGAGTAATAGATCCGTATGAGAAGTCCGTCGAGTCTATAATAAGCCAGTATCACTGGACTGTGACGTTTACAGGCGAGGCTCTTGGGAAAAAGCTTCAGAGCAAGGGATACGACTGCGCCGATGTAAAAAAATTTGAGATCCTGGAGTTTACCGAGACCGGAAACGTGCTTAGAATTCGATTTACCGACTCCAAGGGCAAGAAATTCACGTTTTCAAAAAGAGACTGCGCAACAGTACTCGGTCTTCGCTCCCAGAGATATACGATCAACGGAGCAGTGCCTGCGCTGAATACATATTATATCAACCCCACGAGTGAAAGCGTTTCGGGCCTCGACGGACTCTATGCTGTAAGCTCTGGCAGCACGGACAGGCTGTCGAGCGTAAGCCTTTACGCAATCAGCGGAAAGGGAGAGATAGCAAAGCTCGGAGGCGAAACCTCCGCGGAGCTGACCGGCGATTCCTTTGTGATAACAGGTTCCGGTTGGGGCCATAACGTCGGTATGAGCCAGTGGGGCGCGTATTCGATGGCGAAGAACTATAATAAAACGTATAAGGAGATTCTTGCGTTCTACTATCAGGGCACGGAGGTCGTTTACTCCGTATGTCCGAAGAAGAACGGCTAAGCATAAAACTATGAAAACATCCGATTTTTATTATGACCTTCCAAAGGAACTGATAGCTCAAACGCCTTCCGAGAAACGCGATTGTTCAAGGCTTATGCTTCTCGATAAACATACGGGGGAGGTATCGCACTCCGTTTTTTATAAGCTGGTCGATTATCTGAATCCGGGCGACTGCCTCGTAATGAACGATTCAAGAGTTCTACCTGCGCGCCTTTTCGGAAACCGTTTATCGGGCGGAGCGGTAGAAGTCCTGCTTCTGAAAGACAAGGGCGACGGAGTATGGGAGTGCTTAACGAGACCCGGGAGAAAAACAAGACCGGGCACGGCACTGACCTTCGGCGACGGTGAGCTTACCGCAGAGGTTGTAGGAGAAGCAGAGGGAGGAAACAAGCTTGTTAAGTTCCATTATGAAGGGATATTCATAGAAAAGCTTGAAAAACTCGGCAGAATGCCGCTTCCGCCTTACATTCACGAGGAGCTTAAAGACTCTGAGCGATACCAGACTGTTTACTCACGAGAGCTTGGCTCTGCCGCAGCTCCGACAGCCGGGCTGCATTTTACTCCTGAGCTTTTGAAAAAGATCGAAAACAAGGGAGTAAAGCTCGCTTTCCTTACTCTCCACGTGGGACTCGGCACATTCAGACCGGTGAAAGAGGATGAGATCGAGGATCACGAGATGCACTCGGAATTCTGCACGGTTCCGGAGGAAACTGCAAACGCCGTTAACGAGACTAAAAGAAGCGGAGGCAGGATAATATCCGTAGGAACGACTACCTGCCGCACGCTGGAGTCCGCGACGGATGACTGCGGTCTCCTGAAGCCCTGGAGCGGGTGGACGAATATTTTTATCTACCCCGGCTACAAATTCAAATGCATAGATGGGCTCGTAACCAATTTTCATCTTCCGGAGAGCTCGCTGATTATGCTCGTTTCGGCTCTTGCGGGGAGGGAAAACGTGCTTTCGGCATACTCCGAGGCAGTAAAAGAGAAATACCGGTTCTTTTCATTCGGCGATGCTATGTTTATTTCGTGAGGTAATATATGTTCAAGATAAAAAATGTTGAAGGCAAAGCGAGAAGAGGCGAGTTCACAACTCCTCACGGAGTAGTTCAAACACCGGTTTTCATGAACGTCGGTACTCAGGCGGCGATAAAGGGCGGTCTGTCCGCAGACGATATCAAGGGACTCAAGTGCCAGATAGAGCTCTCAAATACGTATCACCTCCACCTCAGACCGGGTGACAGGCTTATCAAGGATCTCGGCGGACTACATAAGTTTATGCGCTGGGACGGGCCGATTTTGACCGACTCAGGCGGATTCCAGATTTTTTCCCTCGCTAAGCTTCGCAAAATAACCGAGGAGGGAACTACTTTTTCCTCCCATATCGACGGACGAAAGATTTTTATGGGTCCTGAGGAGAGCATGAGGATACAGTCTAATCTCGGCTCTGATATTGCTATGGCATTCGATGAGTGCGTCGGGATCCCGGCGGAATACGACTATGTGAAGAAATCGGCAGACAGAACGTACCGTTGGCTTCTCAGGTGCAGAGACGAGATAAAAAAGCTTAACGCGGAAGAGGATGCCGTTAATCCCGGGCAGATGCTCTTCGGAATAAACCAGGGCGCTGTTTATAAGGACATCAGGATCGAGCATATGAAGAAGATAGCAGAGCTCGACCTTCCCGGCTATGCGATAGGCGGTCTTGCGGTAGGCGAGACCACAGGAGAGATGTACGACACAATCGAGGCGGTAAACGAATACGCGCCGGAGAACAAGCCGCGGTATCTGATGGGGGTTGGCACTCCCTCAAATATCATAGAGGGCGTGTGGCGCGGAGTAGACTTTTTCGACTGCGTTATGCCTGCAAGAAACGGGCGCCACGGACATCTTTTTACATGGCGCGGAGTTATCAATATCAAGAACGAAAAGTATTCGAGAGATATCTCTCCGATAGACGAATGCTGTGACTGTCCGGTTTGCAGAGGGTATTCAAGAGCATATATCCGCCATCTGTTCGCTTCCGGCGAGATGCTCGGACTCAGGCTTGCGGTAATGCATAATCTTTATTTCTACAACAACCTTACCGAGAAGATAAGGACAGCGTTGGAAAACGGCCGCTTTGCTGAGTTCAGAAGAGAGCATTCCGAAACTCTTGCAAAAAGGATATAAAAAACTCCCCCGCCTTGGCGGGGGATAGTGCTAAAATGTGATCTTCAAAAGGTCGAATATAACGCCGACAAGGGCACCGCATATATAAAGAGTTCCGACAAGCTTCAGGTTTTCTTTTATATGTTCTTTGTTTGATCGGAACAGAACGAGAAGACCGACTCCGGCGCCGACGAGAAGTCCCGACATCAGCGCTCCGGCAGACAGCGCGCCGCCGAGATAGAGTTCGGTAATGATTACGGATGCCGCGCAGTTCGGAATGAGGCCGACTATCGCGGAAATCAGAGGCCCAATAACAGGTCTGCTAATAATGAGGTTCTTAAATACGTCCTCCCCGATAAAGAACAGAGCCGCGTTCAGCGCGAGAGTGATGATCAAAATGAAAACGGAGATCTTTACCGTGTGGATAACGGCGGATAGTAACACACCGTGCTTTTCGCATTCGCAGTGCTCTTCAACGCACATATCGTGGATCCTGACGCTGACGTTTTCTCTGAAAAAGCCTCGCAATAATTTATCGACAATAAAACCGAAAACGACTCCGAAACCGAATTTCAAGAGCAATATTTTGACCAGCAGGCCTATAGGCGCAGCTTCGGAAATAAAAATGGGTATCATCTCATCTGAGGTAGAGAGAAAAACGGCTAGCAGGGTGCCGGCGGAGATAAGTCTTTGAGAATACAGATTCGATGCGGAAGCGGAAAAGCCGCACTGAGGAATGATCCCAGCGGCAGAACCGATGAGAGGTCCCAACGCCCCGGCCCTTCTCACAAAATCAGCCGTTTGACGCTGGCTCTTGTGCTCAACAAGCTCCATTATAAGATAAGTAATAAACAAAAACGGCAGCAGCTTAACCAGATCCAACAGCGCGTCAAGCACTACCTCATCAAAAAATCCTTCCATATACGTAACACCTTTCAGATAATCCATTAAATTCTATCACAGTTTTACATTTGACGCAATACTTTCAGATTGTGCAGTTTTTATAAAAAGGGAGCATAAAATGGCCGAATTAAGTACAGATGTAAGATTTATTAAAGGGATAGGGGAACAACGGGCGACTGCGCTAAATAAGCTTGGAATAATATCGCTTTTTGATCTTGTAACCAATTTTCCGAGGACTTACGATGACCGAAGCGTAATAAAGCATATATCAGACTTGGTAATCGGCGAGACCGTTTGCGTTTCTGCGACAGTTGCAACTCAGCCCACGCTCTCCAGAACAAGAAACGGAAAACAGGTAGTTAAGCTCCGTGCGATCGATGAGACTGACACTCTTCACGTAACCTTTTTTAATCAGACCTACGTTAAGAATCAGCTGCATCCTGGAGAAAGCTACGTTTTCTATGGACGAATAGGCGGAAAGCTCGGAATGCCCGAGATGATTAATCCGATTTTTGAAGCGGAGAACGGAACACGAAACAGAACGGGCAAGATCGTTCCGATTTACAGGCTTACGGCTGGGTTATCGCAGAACCTTCTTTCAAGCTCTGTCAGGCAGGGGCTTGCCGCCTGCGGAGATCAGCTTCCGGACCCGCTTCCTGAGTCGGTACAGCAGAAATATGAACTTGCACAGTCGCGATTTGCATACGAAAACGTGCATTTTCCGAAGGATTATGAGGCTCTTGAGCTTGCTAGAAGGAGGCTCATTTTTGAGGAGCTCTTCGTGCTTTCCTGTGCGCTGGACAGATTCAGAAGGGAGAAGTCCGTAAAGGCTGGATTTCTGTTTGCGAATACTGATATCTCTGCGTTTACAGAAAGACTTCCGTTTAAACTTACCGGGGCGCAGAGCCGCGCTATCGAAGAGATACTGAGCGATATGGCAAAGCCTTCTCCGATGTCGCGGCTTATACAGGGCGACGTTGGAAGCGGAAAGACAGCGGTGGCGGCGGCTTCGATTTACGCAGCTTTTAAGAACGGATACCAGTCTGCCTTTATGGCGCCGACTGAGATACTTGCGGAGCAGCATTTCAGCACGCTGACGGCATTCCTTGAGCCGCTCGGAGTCAGATGCGTTCTGCTAACAGGCGGTCTGAAGGCGTCGGAAAAGAAAAAGGCGCTTAGTTTTATAGCCTCCGGAGAAGCGGATGCTATTATCGGAACTCACGCGCTTATTTCCGGCGATGTGGAATATTCAAGGCTGGGACTTGTAGTGGCAGATGAACAGCATAGATTCGGTGTTCAGCAGAGAGCCGCTCTCAGTGAAAAAGGAACGAGTCCTCACGTACTCGTTATGTCTGCAACTCCGATACCGCGTACTCTTGCGCTTATACTGTACGGCGACCTTGACGTATCTGTGCTGGATGAGCTTCCTCCCGGCAGACAGAAGGTGGACACCTATGCCGTCGGAGAGGATATGAGACCGAGAATTAACGCTTTCATAAGAAAGCAGATTGAGGAGAGACATCAGGTTTTTATCGTATGTCCGGCTGTAGAGGAAAAAAACGAAGAAGGCTCTGACGAACTTAAAAACGTGAAAGAATATGCCAAAGAACTGAGAGAGAGGGTATTTCCGGATCTCAGAATAGGGCTTGTACACGGAAAGCTGAACTCAAAAAGCAAAAACGAGGTTATGAGCGAATTTGCTTCGCGTAATCTGGATATATTAGTTGCAACGACTGTTATTGAGGTTGGAGTCGACGTGCCGAACGCTACGCTCATGGTGGTTGAAAACGCGGACAGATTCGGGCTTTCTCAGCTCCACCAGCTAAGAGGCAGAGTCGGAAGAGGCAAGGATAAGGCGTATTGCGTGCTGTTCAACGGCAGCGGAGGCGAGAAGGCTGCCGAAAGGCTGAACGCTATGACGAAAACTAACGACGGCTTTAAAATAGCCGAGGAGGATCTCAGAATGCGTGGCCCGGGGGATTTCTTCGGTTCTCGTCAGCACGGGCTTCCGGAAATGCATATAGCAAATTTTGCGACAGACGTAAGTCTTTTGAAAACTGCGCAGACAGCGGCAAACGAGGTGCTGAGCTCCGATCCGGAGCTGAGACGTCCGGAGAACAAAACGCTCAGAGCTTACGTCGACAGGCTCATAGAGAAAAATGCCGGAACGATGAACTGAATATTATTCTCAGACCTCCCGTATACTGATCTATACGGGAGGTCTTTTTTATGGAAGGTAAAAGGCTAATAAAAAATACATTGTTCCTAACGCTGACCTCGCTGTCGCTCAGGCTTTTCGGGCTTGCGTTTCAGGTGCTGCTGTCAAGAAAAATGGGAGCTGAAGGGCTTGGACTATTCTCTCTTGTAATGAGCCTTTACGGTTTTTTGGCTACGCTTGCCATTTCAGGAGTCAGATTTGCAACAACAAGAGCCGTTTCCGAAAACGTCGGAGCGGGTAAAGAAAAGGAATTGAGAAATCTCGTAAGGAGCGGGCTGAACTACGCTCTGCTCTGCGGCTCGGGAGCAGCCCTCCTGCTTTTCGGCCTTTCTGGAATAATTGGCAAAACGGTAATAGGCGACGGGAGAGCAGTGCTAAGCCTGAAAATACTTGCGTTCAGCCTTCCTTTTATTTCCACAGGCGCGTGTCTTAGCGGGTATTTTACCGGCGTTTGCCGTGTAGTTAAGCCTACAGCCGTAAGCATAGCTCAGGAATTATTAAGGTTTTCCGTGTCATATATACTCATCTCCGCCCTGCCTCACGGAAACGTGGAGCTTATCAGCGCCGCCGTTGTGCAGGGAAACGTGATAGGCGAGATGTTCTCTTTCTTTTCGCTGTATATTTTATACAGATTTGATATAAGAAAAACAGGCGACGGAGGTCAGCGGCACAGTGAAATAAAAAGGCTTGGCAGGATAGCTGTACCGTTAGCTCTCTCAGCCTATGCCAGAACAGCGCTAAATTCAGTTCAGAATCTGCTTATCCCTAAAGGACTTGAAAAATCCGGAAATTCAAAAGAGCGGGCTTTGAGCGAATACGGGAAAATACAGGGTATGGTTTTTCCTGTGATGACGTTTCCGTCCGCCGTTTTTTCATCTCTTGCGGAGATGCTTGTGCCGGAGCTTACGGTAGAGCAGGTGAGAGGCAGAGACGACAGGATCGGATATGCGGCAAATAAGCTTTTGAAGGCCGCCATGATCTTTTCGTTTTTCATAACAGCTATACTGTTCGCTCTGTCGGATGAGCTTGGACTGAGCATATATTCCGATATAGAGGTCGGCAGATACATAAGATATCTTAGCCTTCTTATGCCGATAATGTATATGGATACCGTTACGGACGGGATGCTTAGGGGACTGGGACAGCAGCTATATTCCATGCGACTGAATATCCTTGACTCCGTAATTACTTCTATTCTTATTTGGCTGCTGCTGCCTTATGCGGAGGTCAAAGGATATATTATCATTCTTTATATTTCCGAATTATTTAATTTCAGTATGAGCATACTAAGGCTCGGACGCTTAACGAAGCTGAAAGACCTCGGAACAGTCTTCTTGAAGTCCGCATTCTCGGCTGCGGGAGCGGCAAATCTGTCCGCATTCGCAATAAAGGCGATCAGATTTGACGGCGAGGGTCTGAGAATAGCCTTCGGCGCTCTGATGATCACCGTATTCTATTCCGTCCTTGTTTATTCGCTTGGCCTTATTAACAAGAGCGAATATAGAAAAATAAAAAAAGTAATGGGAATAGGATAAAAAGAACGGGGAATGTTAATGATGAAACAGGTAAGGAGGAAGAGAAATGATCATGGACAGAATTGCCCTGATACTCACCATTATCGGCGGAGTAAACTGGGGCTTAGTCGGTATCTTCAAATTTGATCTTGTCGCATATATTTTCGGCGGACAAACGGCGGCCGTTTCAAGAGTGATATACACCTTAGTTGCGCTGTCAGCGCTCTGGTGCGTATCTCTCCTGTTCAGGGACAGAATCGACGCCCACGAGAATACCTGACGAAAATGACCTCGGAGACGTAATCTCCGAGGTCAAAGCTTTTTATCCGAGTTCTTTTGTCCTTTTATAGGCAGCAATCACAGCGTTCATTACCAGCGAACGGAAAGCTCCTTCTTCTAAAGTCCGAACGCCCTCTATAGTTGAGCCGGCAGGGGAGCAGACGGCATCTTTAAGCTCTGCTGGATGTTTTCCGGTCGCAAGCTGAAGCTTAGCCGAGCCGGCAAGCATCTGAGACGCCAACGTGATTGCCGCAGCACGGGGAAGACCGCAGGCAACGCCTCCGTCTGCAAGCGCCTCGATGAACAGATCGGCATAGGCGGGACCGCAGCCTGATATTGCGGAGGCTGCGTCTATGAGCTTTTCATCCAAATTCATAACTGAGCCGGCCTTTGAGAGTATTTTAGTGAAAGAATTAATGCTCTCCTGAGTGGTTACCTCAGAGTAAGAGTAAAGGATAGCTCCCTCGCCGACCGCAACGGGCGTGTTCGGCATTATCCTTATGATCGGAGCCGCAACGCCTAAGTATTGCTTAATGCGGCTGATCGGAACTCCGGCGGCCATAGAAATAATTGTAAATGTTCCGCCTCTGGTTCTTAGTAGACCGGATATACCGCCGAGAACGTCGGCAAGGTTTTGCGGCTTTACGCCAAGAAAAATAAAATCAGCGTTCATTGCTATCGTCTTATTATCGACGACTGCGGCGTTAAGCTCAGCCGCAAGCTCTTCAGCCTTGTCTTTTCGGGGATCAGAGAGGAGAATAACGTCGTCGGGCTTTGCGGCTCTTGCGGCTTTTGCAAGAGCGCCTCCCATATTACCTGCGCCAATAAAACCTATAATCATTTTTATCTTACCTGCCCTTCGCCGTAAATAACGTACTTATAGCTTGTCATCTCACGGAGGCCCATAGGACCTCTCGCATGGAGCTTCTGAGTGGAAATGCCGATCTCCGCGCCCATCCCGAACTCGCCTCCGTCTGTAAATCGTGTCGAGGCATTCCAGTAAACAGCAGCGGCGTCGACATTACTCAGAAACTTCTCGGCTTTTTTCTCGTTTGTTGTTATAATTGCCTCCGAATGTCCGGTTCCGTGCCGGTTAATAAACTCTATCGCCTCATCAATATCACGGACGGTTTTTACGGCAAGGATATAGTCTCCGTATTCGGTGTCCCAATCCGCGTCGGCGGCTTCTTTTACCGCTGTGCCGAAGATGTTCTGTATTTTTTCATCGCCTCTTATCTCCACGTTCTTCTGCCTGAGCAGAGACATAGCGGCGTTCATAAACTCTTCGGCTATCTGCTTATTTACAACAAGGCACTCGACAGCGTTGCATACGGACGGCCTTGAGCATTTTGCGTTATAAAGCACTTTTGCACCGAGCTGGACGTCCGCCTCGTCGTCAACGTAGATATGACACACGCCTTCGCCGGTGTGTATGGTTGGTACTCTTGAATTTTCGACAACGGAACGGATAAGACCGGGACCGCCGCGGGGAATGAGAACGTCGAGGTATTCCGTCAGCTCCATAAGCTCGGAAGCAGATTTTCTGTCGGTGCTTTTAACAAGTGAGATGCAGTCCTCGGGAAGACCGACGGAACGGACGGCGCTTCTCAAAAGCTCCACAACGCAGAGATTTGAGTTTATCGCCTCTTTTCCGCCTCGGAGTATTACCGCATTTCCTGTTTTAAGAGTCAGAGCAGCCGCGTCGACAGTTACGTTCGGCCTTGCTTCGTAGATTATTCCTACAACGCCGAGCGGTACTGAGACCTTATTGATTTTTAGACCGTTGGGTCTTGTTACCGATTCGAGCAGCACGCCGAGCGGGTCGTCCATAAGGGCTATGCTTCTAACTGAATCGGAAATATCGGCTATACGCTGTGCGGTAAGGCGCAGTCTGTCCTGCATTGAGGCGGACATACCGTTTTTTTCTGCAGCTTCAAGATCTTTTGCGTTTGCGTTAAGCCATAAATCAGCCTTTTCCGTCAGGATATCGGCTATTGCGTTAAGCGCGGCGTTTCTTGTCTCCGTATCGGATACAGATAAGGTGCGCGAGGCTTTCTTTGCGGCCTCTCCCATTTTTTCAAGCTCAGTCATTTTTACCACTCCCGTAAAATCTTGTTCCAACGCTTTCACCGGATACTATATCGTAGATAAGTTCGCATTTGCTTCCGTTTGCGATAACCATATCAAATCCGTTATCCATTGCGATTTTTGCAGCATTCAGCTTTGTTACCATACCTCCGGTACCTCGCCAGGTTCCGCTTCCGCCCGCCATCGAATAGATATCTTCAGTCAGCTCATGAATGCTGTGTATAAGCTCAGCGGATGAAACCGTGCGCGGATCCGCGTTGTATAACCCGTCGATATCGCTAAGCAGTATCAGGAGATCAGCACCGCAGAGATCTGCGACAATAGCTGAAAGCGTGTCGTTATCG
>CACXBO010000122.1 GCA_902765975.1 Oscillospiraceae bacterium | reverse complement strand
TGCTCGTTCTCGGCTGCGTCGCTCTCTGTCTTTTTATCGCAGTATGCGCCACTATGCGCGGAAGGCTGCTTTTCGAGCTGAAGAAATATTTCCATCTGAAATAAAAAAAATAGGAGGAGAAAAAATGTCCCTCTTCCGCAGAGAGAAAAAACCGGCTTACGACCCTGAAAAGCTTCAGCCGGCAGTCAGAAAGAGCTACTGCAACAGGGAGATGGCGGTCGGCTTCATAGACAAAGCCACAGGGAAGTTCAGAGAATTCGGCTGCGCCACTTCTCAGAGAGAGCTTGAGGAATTCTGCGCAAAGCTCGGAATAAACCCGAACGATCTGAAGGTCTTTTATTGATACTAATATTAAAACTGCGCCGCAGACGGTAGTCGTCTGCGGCGCAGCGTATTATTCAGAAAAGCCCCTTGAGCTTGCCCGCGATGCCGGAAACCGTGTTCTGAAGGTCGCCTGCGGCAAGCTTCGCCTTCAGTCCGTCAACGATCGGCTTTAGCTGATCGTCTGGAAGGTCAACGCCGATAAGTCCCTCAACGGTCTTTATCGGCTCCTTGCCGAAGTTTTCGAGGAGCTTCGGGTCGCCCTTTATTTTCGCCTCGAGCTCGGCTATCTTAGCCTTGATATCCATCAGCCGTCTTCCCTCTCGTCAACTATCTTGGAATCTGCGGCGTTCTTTCTTACGGACTCGATACCGTTTTTGCAGCTCGCCATCGCCTTATAGCCCTCGGAAACTGCGATTATCTCGCCGTTAGTCGCCTTGAGGCGGAAGCGGAACTCTCCGGCCTTGTCGAGATAAATCTCATACTTCGGATGCTTGACCGTCTCGAAGCCCTCGACCGTCTGATCCTCTACCCCGGCAACGGGCGCATTCTTCTGAACGGAAGCTATGCCCTTTCTGCAAGCCGCCTCGGTGGTATATACCTCGGAGGTCGCTATCACCTCGCCGTTAGTCGCCTTGAGGTCGAACTTCGTGCCTGTTTTGGTCTCTTTTATAACAAATTTTCCCATTTTATTCTCCTCCTCGGTCGATTTGAGTTTTTTGCTGACTTAATTATATACCAAGAAATTAAATTCATCAAGTGAAATATAAAAAATTATCAAAACAAGGAGAATAATACGCTTTGTTTTTGGTCTATTTGCTTAAAGAACGCGCAGGTCCTTGGAAAAACCGTTCAGCACCTCGCATCCTCTTTCCGTCACGGTGACGAGGTCCTCTATCCTGACCCCGAGCTTGCCCGGAAGGTAAATCCCCGGCTCTATCGAAAAGCACATCCCGGGCTCGACGGGCCTTTCAAACGCGGCGGAAACGTCGCCGTATTCGTGTACCTCAAGTCCAATAAAGTGACCGAGACGATGGGTAAAATATTCTCCGTATCCTGCGGCGGCTATGTGGTCTCTCGCCGCGGCGTCGATATCGCAGAGCCTCACGCCCGGCCGAACGATCGCCTCGGCTCTTTCGTTAGCCTCGCGGACGAGCCCGTAAACGGCGGAGTATTCCGGCTCGGCCTTTCCAAAAAAGAATGTCCGCGTCATATCGCTGCAGTATCCGTTCTTTCTGCAGCCTATATCAATAACGGCGCAGTCGCCTTCCCCGATAACGGTGCCGTCCGGCATATGGTGCGGGTCCGCGGCGTTTGCTCCGAAGGATACTATCGGCTCGAAGGAAACTCCCTCGCAGCCGTAATGAGCGTAACGGCTCACGAGATAGTCCGCAATCTCCTTCTCGGTCGCTCCCGCGCGTATATAAGCCGCAGTCTCACCCATGACCGTGTCGTTTATCCTCGAAGCCTCGCGCATCTTCTCCAGCTCGTCCCCGTCCTTCACGGCTCTCACCCAGTCCACGCAATCCGAGGCGAGCACCGTTCTTCCGCCCGCCATTTTTTCCTGTATCGGGATAAGAAATCTCGCAGCGGTCGTCTTATCCGCTCCAAGGTCAGAGGCTGCGTCAATCCGCCCGGAAACGGCGTCGCTCACTATGTCGGTATCGCTGAGCCATACCGTTTCGATACCGACGTCACGCGGCAAGGCAAACAGCCTGTTTGCAAAAAGCGTCATATCGCCGTCTGTCTTTACGAGCAGCGCGAAGAATCTCTCCCCCGGCTCCACGGAAACTCCGGTAAGATAAAAAATGCTGCGCGGGTCCGTGACGAGAAGCTGCGAAAGGCCTCTTTCATTAAGCTTTTCAATAACTCTATCAACTCTGTTCATCTCATAGTCTCCAAAAAAATGCCGTCATTTCTGACGGCATTGAGGTTATTTATCAATAAAGCGATCTCTCGTAGTAGATGCCGCCTGTGTATCTCTGAGCCCAGTGCTCCTTTGCCTCGTAGCCGACGGCAACGTTTTCGGACCACTCGGTGAATTTCGCGTTATCGAGAGAATTCTTAGCGTAGAACTTATTGAGTATCTCGCCCTGTCCCTTATAGACGAGCATATATCTGTATGAGCCCTCGGTGATGGTTACAGAGTCGCCGTCCTTTCTCGCCTCGTCGAACAGCCAGTCGTTGAAGCTGTCGTAAAGATCGTGCTTGGAGAGGGCGTCGTAATCGTTGTGGTTATCGCCGATATCCTCGCTGAAAGCCTCGATGAGCGCGTCGGTAGTCGCGTAAGCTCCGCTCTTCCACGCGTCGTTTATTGCCGCTATCTTGTCGTCAGCCGCCTTGGAGGCCGCCTCCTGCCTGAGAACGTAAGCCTCGTCGGTCTCGCCCTCCTCTTTGGTAACGGACTCCTGCGCTACGGCTATCATGGTCGCCTTGACTCCGGGATAATCGTTGGTATCGCGGTCAAGGAAGAGTACGACGTAGTAGCCGTGCCTGCTGTCCTCTTCACTCTCGCCTATCGGGAATATCTCAACGTCGTTTGCCTGGCG
>CACXBO010000121.1 GCA_902765975.1 Oscillospiraceae bacterium | reverse complement strand
TGCGGGCGGGCCGCCTCGCGGGGAAAACGTGCCACCGGCACATTTTCTTACACCGCTCGGTTCGAATCCTGTATTCAACAAGCAAAATCCCTCAGCCCTAAAAAGGGCTGAGGGATTTTGGTCCGAGTGACAGGATTCGAACCTGCGGCATCGTGCTCCCAAAGCACGCGCGCTACCAACTGCGCTACACCCGGATACTGCGATATGATTATAACTTAATGCGGCAAATTATTCAAGAAATATTTTGATGTTTTGCGGAAAGTGTGGTAAAATATAATTTGGACTGATTTTTAGAGAGGGCGAAAACCTATGAGAATGAGAAAAAAGCCCAACCTCGCGCCGCGTATGGCGGCCTGCGAGGACTGGCTTATAAGGGAGCCGGAGAAGCTACGGGGACGATGGCGCGAGGCCTTTCCGGGCTACGACGCGCTTTGGCTGGAGCTCGGCTGCGGCAAGGGGCGCTTCACCGTCGGAACGGCGAAGGCCGAGGAGAAGACCCTCCTCATCGCTGTGGAGAGAGTGCCGGACGCCATGGTCGTCGCCATGGAGCGCGCAAAGGCCGAGAATATAAAGAACGTGCGATTTATCGACGTGGACGCGGCGAAGCTCTGCGACCTCTTCGCTCCCGGCGAGGCGGACGGGATATACATAAACTTCCCCGACCCGTGGAAAAAGTCGCGTCAGGCAAAGCGCAGGCTCACGGCGCCCGCCTTCCTCTCGCTCTATGAGACCGTGCTCGCGCCCGGCGGAGAGATACGCTTCAAGACGGACAACCGTCCGCTCTTCCTCTGGAGCATTCAGAGCTTCAGCCAGAATTCCTGGGGGCTCTACGAGGTGAGCTGCGACCTCCACGCGGAGGGAATAAGCGGCGTTATGACAGATTACGAGGAGAAATTCTATAACGAGGGAGTGCCGATAAACCGCCTTGTAGCACGGAAAAACAGGACGCCCTCCGAGGTGAAGATATGAAGCTCAGATTTATTATTGCCCTCTTTCTCGCGAAGCTTTCAAAGCCCATTCTGAAGCTCACGGGACATAAAGGAACGGATTTTCCGGGCAAGCTCGCCCTGAAGATTTGCCCCGAATTCCTCAGATACGTCGCAAAGCCCAGGCATATCGTTTGCATAACCGGAACGAACGGCAAGACGACGGTCACGAATATGACGGTAGACGTTCTCGAACGCGCCGGACGCCGCGTCCTGTCGAACAGGGCGGGGTCGAATATCAACTCCGGCGTTTCGACAGCTCTTCTGAACGGCGTGAGCCTTATTAACAGGCCGAAGTACGATCTCGCCGTGCTTGAGACCGACGAGCGCAGCGCAAAGCGCATATATCCGTACCTCAAGCCGGAGCTTATAGCGATAACAAACCTCTTCCGCGATTCGATAATGCGAAACGCGCATCCGCAGTATATCGCCGATTTCCTCTCCGCCAATATCCCGGCGGAAACGACCCTCGTTCTGAACGCGGACGACCTCATTTCCTCCCGCGTCGCCCCGGAAAACGAAAGGGTGTATTTCGGCATCGACCGTATGCCGACGGACCTCACCGAGTGCCCGAACAGGCTCAGCGATATACGCATCTGCCCCGTTTGCTCCCACGAGCTCAAATACGATTACCTCAGATACCACCACATCGGCAAAGCGCGCTGCCCCGCCTGCGGCTTTTGCGCTCCCGATTACGACTGCGCGGGCACGGACGTCGATATTCCCGCTATGAGGATGACCTTCCGTGAGAAGGATGAGACTCACGAGTACCCTTTGCTCAGCGACAGCGTTTTCAACGTTTACAATATGGTGACGGTAATAACGCTCTGCCGCCGCCTCGGACTCTCGCACGCCGAGATTTCGAAGGCGATGGACGGCATGGAGATAGTGGCGACGCGCTACGGCTCGGAGAAGGTCGGGAACGTCACCCTTACAAATCAGATGGCGAAGGGGCTTAACGCCCTCGCCTCGTCCCGCGCCTTCGACTACGTCTCGCACAGGCCGGGGAAGAAGGAGCTCTTTATGATGATGAGCTGCATGACCGACGAGCGTCACTGGTCGGAGAATACCTCCTGGCTCTACGACTGCGATTTCGAGTTCCTCGCCTCGCCGGATATAACGCATATCATAGCGACCGGACCGCGCGCCATAGACTATAAGCTCCGCCTGGAGCTCGCCGGAGTTGAGCCGGAGAAGATAGAATGCATTGAGGACGCGGAGAAGGCCGCCGAGGCGCTCCGCTTCGAGCCCGGCAGCTCGATATTTATGTTCTACGCCGCCGATCAGCTCGACTATGTTTTCAAGGTGCGCAGTAAAATAAAGACGCTCGCGGGAAAGGCGGCGGAGAGATGATTATCGAGGTGCTTTACCCCGAGATAGCTAACCTCTACGGGGACTTATACAATGCGGAATACCTCGCCCGCTCCTGCGGCGCGGAGATAGTTAACACGAAGCTCACAGAAAAGCCGCGCTTTATATCGGAGAGGGTCGACCTCCTCTATCTTGGCGGCACGACGGAGCGCGGACAGGAGATAGTCCGCGACGCGCTCAGACCTTACGTTGAGGACATTAAAAAGCGCACGGCGGAGGGCGGCGTGACCCTCGTCACAGGCAACGCCCTTGAGATATTCGGAGAGTATATCGAGGAGGAGAACGGGAACAGGCTCGAAATGCTCGGCCTCTATCCGATACGCTCCGAGAGGCATATGCTGAACAGATACAACGCCCTCTACCTCGGCGAGCTCGACGGCATGAGGATAGTCGGCTTCAAGGGCCAGTTCGGACACAGCTACGGAGATAACGGGGCGGGGCTCTTCACCACCCTGCGAGGTGCAGGGCTAAACCCGGAGACAAAGGCTGAGGGAATAAGGGACAACAACCTTATGATGACCTATCTCCTCGGTCCGCTCCTCGTGCTGAACCCGCCGTTTACAAAGTATCTCCTGCGCCTTCTCGGCGTTCAAAGCCCGTCACTCGCCTGCGAGAAGACGGCTTTAGAGGTATATGAGAGAAGGCTGAGAGATTTCTCCGAGCCGGGCCGCAATTTCGTATATTGAGCCTTCCGCGCGCATCGCGGCTTAAAGGCGCGGAGGAAAAAACTCTTGCAAATCGCAAAAACCCGCGTATAATGGTGTACGAACTAAATAACTCGTCTTCGGGGCGGGGTGAAATTCCCCACCGGCGGTATAGTCCGCGAGCCTTTGGGCAGAATCGGTGAGATTCCGATACCGACAGTACAGTCTGGATGTGAGAAGACGGCGTTTACCGCCTGTCCGCGCCCGATCGCTTCCGGTCGGGCGCTTATATTTTTTCGGAGGTGCTCAAAGTGAAAAATAAAAAGCTCCGCGCTCTAACCGTAACGGCAGTCCTCAGCGCGATAGCCTTCGTTCTTATGCTCCTGGACTTTTCCGTGCCGTTCATGCCCTCGTTTATAAAGCTCGACCTTTCGGAGTTTCCCGCACTGCTCGCGTCCTTCGCCCTCGGTCCGGTCTACGGCGTCGCGGTCTGCCTCGTTAAAAACCTCATCCATCTTCTTATGACAAAGACGGCGGGAGTCGGCGAGCTATCCAATTTCCTGCTCGGCGCGGTTTTCACCTTTACCGCGGGGCTCGTCTACAGGCTTAAAAAGACGAAAAAGGGCGCTGTATGGGGCTCTCTTGCGGGCGCTCTTCTCATGGCGCTCCTCTCCTTCCCGATCAACCTCTTTATCACTTACCCCTTCTATATGAGCCTGATGCCCCTCGACAGGATAATTGCCGCATACCAGGCGATAATCCCCGGAGTGGACGGTCTCGCCGCCTGCCTCTTCATCTTCAACGTGCCCTTCACCCTCCTGAAGGGGCTTATCTCCGTCGTCCTGACAGTTCTCACTTATAAAAGGCTCAGACCGCTGCTCAAGGGGCGCGACTGAAAAAATAACCGGCGAAAAACTCAAAAAACGATACCGTATGGGAGACGCAAACCGCGCCTCCCTCTTCTTTTGCCCAAAATCCGTAACTTTTTATGGCAATTAAAATTTTAATGTTCTTTGCCTTACAAAATTAAGTTTTTAATGCTATAATACTAAAAAAAACGGGAGGGGGCCGGGGGGTATGGGCCGGATCCCTGAAAGGGATATAAGAAAAAAGATCCATGAGCTTATCGATTACTGTGAAGCCTCGGGTGTTCCGCCGACGCTGTATATACTGGAGACTAAAACCGGTATAACGGAGGAGGAGCTTGCGGCGATGCGGAGAGGGGAGAGCGGAGAGAAGAGAAAGAGAGACGCGCTCAGATTCATAAACTACAGAGAGCATTACTGGATCATGAGAGGTCTTGAGGACTCAAAGCTTGCGACTTTTTCCGCAAATATCATCAAGCTTATGAGAGAGGACGGAGAGGAGGAGGGAAAACCTGTTCTGAGAGTTAAGTTCGAGGGAGAAGCAGAGGAGGCTTTCAAATGAGAGCCTGTATTTTAAGGAGGGAAAGCTTAAAAAAGTGAGTTATTTCAGAAAGAGAGAGCTTGTTTGGAATCCCGGGAGACCGAACGCAAAGCAGGAGGAGTTTTTAAGAAGCAGGGCGGCCTTCACAGCCTACGGAGGGGCAAAGGGAGGGGGGAAGACATGGGCTGTGAGGGTCAAGGCTGTGGGCGGGGCGCTTTATAATCCGGGGATAAGGATACTGATCATGAGAAGGACGTATCCGGAGCTTGAGGAAAACCACATAAGACCTATCCTGAAGCTCGCGCCGAAGGAGCATTTCGTATATAACGGCTCCTCGCGGCTTATGACCTTCGCTAACGGCTCTACTGTCAAATTCGGGCACTGGTCGGGAGAGATGAGCGAGCAGGAGTATCAGGGGCTGGAGTTCGACTGGATATTCATCGACGAGGCGACGCAGTTTACGGAGAGAGCCTTCAATTTCCTCGGCGGCTGCCTGAGAGGAGTCAATGCCTTTCCGAAGCGCATGTATCTGACCTGCAATCCCGGCGGAGTCGGGCATTACTGGGTGAAGCGGCTTTTTATCGACAGGGATTTCAGAAGGTCGCCCGACGATCCGGAGTCAGACGAGAACCCGGACGATTACGTTTTCATTCCGGCGACGGTGGAGGACAATCTGCCGCTCATAAGATCCTCGCCCTGGTATCTGAAGATGCTCGCCAATATGCCGGAGGATCTCAGAGCGGCGTACAGATACGGGAAATGGGACGCTATCGGCGGAAATTACTTCCCGGAGTTCAAAAGAGAGACGCACCTTTGCCCCGGATTTCTCATACCGGAGCACTGGAGAAGGTTCAGAAGCATCGACTACGGTCTCGACGCCCTCGTCTCGCTCTGGTGGGCGGTGGACGAGAAGGGCAGGCGCTACGTTTACAGGGAGTGGAAGGAGAAGGGACTCATAGTGCGCGACGCCGCCCGCGGCATATGCGAGAGGACGACGCCCGGGGAGAGGATAGAGGCGACCTTCGCCCCGCCGGATCTATGGTCGAGGCAGAAGGATACGGGCAGGACGATGGCGGAGATTTTTGCGGAGAACGGAGTGCCGCTCACCGGGACCTCAAACAGCAGGGTGCAGGGCCACATGATGATAAAGGAGGCTCTCGCCATCAGAGAGGACGGAAGACC
>CACXBO010000120.1 GCA_902765975.1 Oscillospiraceae bacterium | reverse complement strand
GTTATAGAGAATAACGTCTCCGGGTCCGGCGGTTATTTCAGAATCGTTTCGCGTTACTTCCCAAGGCAGATCTCCGACCTTTTCAAAGCCGCCGAAATCCTGCAAAACGAGAGCGATAGGACCGTCCTTAAGCTGATCGATGAATTCTCTTGCGGAAAGATTGTCCTCCGGAATTGCAGTATAATACCCGTTCTCCGTCTCTATTACAAGCACGGCTGTCGGGCTGATTGCTTCATCAAGATCGACAGAGCCTGTCAGTTCAATAGTAACGTTCAGCTTTCCGTCAACTTTGAGAACATAGAAATGATCGAAGTTTCCGGCTATTGGCGAGCGTTCCTCCACAGTCATCCGGGTCTCTCCCTGTTTCAGCCCGCTGAACGTAAACACAACGTCATACGAGGCGCCGTCAATCTCCTCGTGATTTTCGTTCCCGTATCGTCTTTCGCCGGTATAAGAAGCTATTGACTCGTCGGCAAAGAAAACGCTGTATTCCGGTCCGCCACCGTCAAATGAACTGAACGTAAGCTTCGCTTCTGTGCCTGGCTTCACGGTATCGCCCTCCCACGTTATTATTCCGCCGAACTCATAGACGTTCTTATAGCCCATATCGCAGAGCTTTTTCGCCGCCTTTTTGCTCCTGTTGCCGCTTCTGCAGTAAACAAGTATGATCTGCTCAAGCTCAGGGAGCTCCGCCGGTCTCTCGTCGCCAATATCCTCGTTCGGTATACAGATTGCCCCGGGTATATGCCCCTCGTTAAACTCATCCCGCGTTCTGACATCGATAACTATATGCCCGTCGTCGCGGGACAGCATCTCCATAGCTTCTTCCTGCGAAATGATCCTGAAATCGTTCTCATCATCGGTTTCCACTTCGACCGGATTGAGCTCACAGCCGGTCAAAGAGAGCGCGAAGGCAAGGCTCAGACAGATAAACAGAATTAACTTTTTCATTTCATCCTTCCTCTCGAAACATTTAACTGTTTCTAATAAACAAGCCCTCAGCCCGGCACAGATCCCTGAGAACTGAAAGGAGGTCGCCCGATGCGTTATAAACCGTCATATACAGATCTTCTTTGTTAAGCGAAATGAGCGCGGGCACAGACGGAAGCAGTATGTTGACAAATCCAGAGCTAAGTAAACCGTCTTCAATACGTTGAAAATCAGGATTAGCCTCCCACTTGTCTTCTGTGTATATCAAGATGTCAAAGTAGCAGCAAAGCTTAATAAGCACATCTGAAAACTTTCCGTATATTATTTGAAGCCGTGAGAGACAGTAATTCTCAAAACGGAAATAACTGCCAGCGCGCTCTTCCGGCACGCGTTCAGGCAGCACGTCTATCACATGGTATGACTTATTGAAAAGACTTTCTGCAATATCATCGGCTTTAAATAAATCACTCATTGTTATTCCCTATATGCCGCTTTCATTAGTCTAACTGTGTAAGCTTAACCTGTGCGTGGTTACCTTCATCTTTGTATATTTCAAGGGAATAGCGATATACGCTATCTCCGTCTGTGATGGTCAAAACCGTTGTTCCGAGCTTAAAAGCTTTGATTCGAATCATACTGTCCGTTCCCGCAGACTCAACATAAGCAGACGCCATGCCGGCATCGTCAACCGAGACGGTCGCTTCTTCAGAAAGTACAGGATCGTTCGGAAGGAAATGCGTTCCATTCAGCTCAATCTCAGGACTCGACATCGATATAACAAGGACTATGGCAATAGGCAAGAGAAATCCTATAAGCTTCTGCCAGATATTTGAAGTGAACATCACAAGATAGATAGCGACTTGAGCAAAGCAAAAAACAGCCAAAAGGATATGATGCGGAAAATCGGCAACAGCGTTCATAAAGCCGCCGACGTAGTATTCAGTAAGAATAAAAAGCACGGGAAGCAGGATTAGTAGGCTTAGCCAGTTTTTCTTTTTGATGTACCAGCCTACAAACGCCATAGGGAAAGTAAACAGAGTCCAGATCAGCCAGTACTTATAGTATCCGAAAAGACCCCAGCCCTGCCAGGAAAACGGGACCTGAAAGAGATATATGAGCGGCTGACTGATGAGAAAAAAGACAAATGTCTTAATTGCGGATTCAAGCGGCTTTTTGCAGTTTGCCATAATGATAACTGCGAAAAAAATCCAGGCCTCAAAGGTCTCTCCTACCCTGATGAATGAAGTGTTTCTGAAAATAGGGATTATGAGAAACAACGCGGATAGAGCTGCAGTTCCAACTGCGTATAGTATAATAAAGAGCCAGCTCATATTGAGTCCGCCGTATAGCTTATTAAGTGCGCGCGCTATGGGATTACTTAATCTTTTTTCCATTTCTTTGCTCCGTTCTAACAGATATTATATTGCTGATTGCATTATATCATAGAAAATGCAGTATTTCAATCGAATACATAACTTCTTTCTGCGGCTATCTAATCCTAAAACAAAGCAGGCGAAATAATAGTATGATCCGAGCCCTTCGCACTCGAAAGGCCCGGACCGCTGCGTTTTTCTATCATATTGCGTACTGGCTTTGAAAAAGCTCGTAGTAAAAGCCCCTTTGCTCAAGGAGGGAATTGTGCGTGCCCTGCTCGACTATTTTTCCGTCGCGAAGCACGAGGATAAGATCGGAATCAATTATGGTGGACAGACGGTGAGCTATAACGAAGCAGGTGCGCCCGCCCATCAGCCGGTCCATAGCTTTCTGAATTAAAAGCTCCGTTCTGGTATCCACGTTTGAAGTAGCCTCGTCCAGTATAAGGAGCGGTCTGTTTGCCAGAAGCGCCCTTGCAATGGTGAGGAGCTGCTTCTGTCCGGAGGAAACTGCCGTGCTGTCCTCGGAGATAACGGTATCATAGCCCTGAGGCAGTCGGCGGATGAAATGGTCGCAGTAAGCGCAGTCGCAGGCGCGTTCTATTTCTTCCCGCGTCGCTTCCGGGCAGCCGTAGGCTACGTTCTCCGCAACAGTTCCTTTGAACAGCCAGGTGTCCTGCAAGACCATGGCAAATAGCTTTCTGATCTCAGAACGCGATATTTCGGAGATGTCCTGACCGTCTATCAGTATTTTTCCCGCACTGTAGTCGTAAAAGCGCATCAGAAGATTAACGATAGTTGTCTTCCCCGCGCCTGTAGGTCCGACGATAGCTATCTTCTGACCCGGCTTAACGTCGATATTCAAATCTCTTATAAGCGGCGTTTCCGGCTCGTAAGAGAAGTCGACATGGCTTATCTCTACCCTTCCTCGCGTATCGCCTTCAACCGTTCCGTCCGGATCGTTCTCCTCGGGCAGATCCATTAAATCAAAAACGCGCTTTGCTGCGGACTTAACGTTCTGTACATAGCCCAGTCCGAAGGCTATCTGCTCAAGCGGAGAGGAAAGCTGACGCGCAAAGAAGATCACCGTTACAACCGTGCCTATTGGCACGCCGCGTCGGAGTATGAGCCATCCGCCGAGAACGGCAACGGCGATATAAGCAAGCGCGTCGACGAATACTATTACCGGCTGGACTATAGACGACAGAAAATTGGCAAATATACCGTTTTTCTGGTGGCGCTCCGAGAGCTCGTCATACTTCTTCTGCAGCTCTGGCTCCCGATTGAACGCCTTGGTCGTTGGATAGTTCGTGTATGCCTCCTCGGCAAGAGACGTAAGCTCACCGCCGAGATTAAAGTGCTTATCCCAGTGCTTTTCACCGAGAGTCGCCATTTTGGCAGAAAGCAGCACAGAAAGCGGCGAGAGAAGAACGACGGGTATAGCCATTCTCCAGTCGGTAAAGAACAGAATTACTGCAATAACGAGCATCTGCAGAAAACCGGACAGCAGAATATCGACTATAAAATGAATGCTGTCGGACATATTGCTTACGTCCTCCATCATTCGGTCTATGACGTCGCCCGCAGGAGTTTTGTCCATATAGGACACAGGCAGGCGGCGCAGCTTTTCCGACAGCTTTATGCGGTATCCCGCACAGAAAAAACGGCTCACAACGTTGTTCAGCAAATAGGAGTTTCCGTAGGTTACTGAAGCCTGAAGAATGAAAACACCGAACAGCACAGCTATCTCCGGCACGAGGCTTTCCGCAAGACCCCGTGTCCTGTCGTGAGTCCATGCGTACAGCCTGTCCACCAAGCTGCCGAGTAGCTCCGGAACGGCGACAGCGCAGCCTATGACTATCAGGCAGAGAAACGCGCAGAGTATTATCCACCTGCTGAGAGGCTTAAGCTCTCGGAGAAGTCGCTTCCCTGTCTCGTCAAGAAGACGGCGCTTCGCAGTTTTATTCTCCGTATTCTCGATCTCTTCGTTATTTTTCGACTTGCTCATGCTATACCGCCTCCTGTCTGAGACAGATATATCTCCCTGTAGATTTTGCAGTTATCTATCAGTTCCGAATGCGTTCCGACGCCTGCAATTGCTCCGTCCGAAAGAACGAAAATCCTGTCAGAGTGCATTGCGGAGACGACTCGCTGCGTGATGACAATGCGCGTCCTGCCCGCAAGCTTCTCATTAAGCGCCTTCCGCACCTTTGCTTCCGTGAGAAAGTCCAAGGCTGAAAACGAGTCGTCGAATATATATATCGGAGCGTCCTTTAGTATAGCGCGAGCTATGGCAAGACGCTGCTTCTGGCCCCCGGATACGTTGGTCGCAGCCTGTTCGAGCCTGAATTTAAGCCCTTCGGGCTTCTCTCTTAGGAAGTCGGCGATCTGTGCAAGCTCCAGCGCCGCCCAAAGCTCCTCATCCGTCGCGTCGGGCTTGCCCATACGGAGATTATCCTCTACCGTTCCGGCGTAGAGCATAGATTTTTGCAGCGAGCAGCTTATGTTGGCGCGCACGTCCTTTGGTGACATTTCCTTTACGTCCACACCGTCAAAGCGCAGACTGCCCCCTGTCGGGGTTCTAAATGCAAGCAATAGCTCGGCTAAGGTTGTCTTGCCGGAGCCTGTGCCGCCGATTACAGATACCCACTCTCCGGCTTTTATTCCGATATTAACGTCAGAAATAGCGGGTATACTGCTGCCCGGATACGTAAAGCTCAAGTGCTCAAGGTCGATCTTTCCGGTGAATACTTTGCCCTCTGCAGGACGGTCGTCCTCTACTCCCGTCGACTCGGTCACCTGGCTCAGCCTCTTTGCAGCTACTCGGACGTGAGGCAGCATGACTATGGCAAAGGAAACCGAAATAATTGCGCCAAGGATTATATTGATATACTGTATCATTGCAAAGACGTCGCCCGGGGAAAGTCCGCTCCCCTCTTCCATACGCACTCCACCGAGATAAACGACGAGAAGTGCGGCGACGTTCAGAACGAATGCAGCCAGAGGGTCGATGACCGCCATACTGACGTTAGCCTTTATTATGTTGTTCGCCATAACTCGCGTTGCGTCGGTAATACGCTCGTGGGCTCTCAGTTCACGGTCAAATGCGCGGATCACGCGGATGCCGCGAAGCCTTTCACGGACGAGATCGTTCTGCTTGTCGCAGTATTCGTCGGATACCTCCCAGAGATGAGCGATTCTCCTGCTCATAAGAAGAACGATGATTATTAGCATCGGCACTGCGCAAAGAATGACGAGCGAGAGCTGGATGTCCTTGCGCATACAAAGTACGACTCCGCCGATGAACATAAGCGGAATAATGATTATGTTGCCGCAGAGCATTGAAATTACCCAGTTCAGCGTTCCGACGTCGTGCGTGGAGCGCGTTACGAGATTTGACGAGCCTATTCGCCCCACCTCGGCAAGGGTCATAGTATGCACCTTGCGAAACAGGGCTGAGCGCAGGCTCCACGTATAGCCGGATATCACGTGATATACTACCCAGTAGCCGCCCGCAACAGAGCCCAGGCTCACGAGCGATATTGCAAGCATCCACGCGGCTGTCTTTATTATGTACCCGAGGGTGTCAGACTCGGCCGCGCCGTAAACTCCCTTGTCCAGTACGTTTGACATAAGCGTCGGAAGCAGCAGGTTGCAAACGGCCGATACTGCCATCAGCAAAGTCGCCGCGACTATCCTGCCCTTATATGGCTTCAGATATGACAGAAGCTTTTTCATTCTCACTCCTCCTTCCGGGGAAAAGATAATAGTAAATAATAAAATACAATACGATAATCGAATAGAAGATAAAACCAATGCCGCGGCACAGAACACCGCGGCAGAATGCTCATAAAAAAACCGCGGCTAAAAAGCCACGGTTGATCACAGAAAAAGCCCGTTAATGATTAGCTGCATCTAACCGAGGTCATCATACAATTTTCAGTTCCGATTTTATTTATACTATTACGCATTGATGATCACCTCGCTTTCTTTATTGGATTTATCAAACTGAATATTATCAGATAGTCTCGGGAAAGTCAACGGAAATATTACATTTTTACCTGTATTATACAAAACGGTTCGGCATCCGAGTACGGATGCCGAACCGTTTTATGGGGTTATCGTTAAGAGAAAAGCGGAGTGGAAAGATATCTGTCTCCGGTGTCGGGAAGGAGAACGACTATCGTCTTACCCTCATTTTCGGGGCGCTTTGCAAGCTCGATAGCTGCAAACGCCGCAGCGCCGGAAGAGATGCCGACGAGGATGCCCTCGCGCTTACCTATCGCCTTTCCAGTTGCAAATGCGTCTTCGTTTGAAACGGGGATAATCTCATCATATATCTTGGTATTCAGCACGTCGGGAACAAAACCTGCGCCTATTCCCTGTATTTTATGCGGGCCTGCGACTCCGGTCGACAGAACTGCCGAGGATGCGGGCTCGACAGCCACTACCTTCACGCTTGGATTCTTGGATTTAAGATACTCCCCTACTCCCGTCACCGTTCCGCCGGTTCCGACGCCTGCCACAAAGATATCTACCTTTCCGTCGGTATCCTCCCAGATCTCGGGACCCGTATGCTCACGGTGCGCGGTCGGATTCGCAGGATTTACGAACTGACCGGGGATAAAGCTGTTGGGTATCTTCTCCGCGAGCTCGTTTGCTTTTGCTATAGCGCCCTTCATTCCCTTTGCGCCTTCTGTAAGCTCAATCTCGGCGCCGTAAGCTTTTATGAGCTGCCTGCGCTCGACGGACATAGTTTCAGGCATCGTAAGAATGATACGGTAGCCTCTTGCCGCAGCGACGGAGGCGAGACCGATACCCGTGTTGCCTGATGTCGGCTCAATAATTACCGAGCCCTCCTTTAGCTTGCCTGCAGCCTCGGCTGCGTCTATCATCGCCTTTGCTACTCTGTC
>CACXBO010000119.1 GCA_902765975.1 Oscillospiraceae bacterium | reverse complement strand
CCGTATTCTCCGATGAGCCTTCGGAAGCCGAGACGGGAAAAAACGTTATACAGCGCGTCGTTATCCGGCGCCTTGATGAGCATATCCTCAAGCCTTGTCTCAATGGGCGCGTCGCACCTTATGGTCGCAAGGTCATAGCTCAGAAGCGCCGAATCCCTGCCCGCCTCAAGCTTCCTTTTGACCGCGTCCTTTATATCGAGGCTGTCAAGCTCCGAGTATATTTTACTAACGGTAGTAAACCGCCTTATCAGCTCCGTCGCGGTCTTCTCCCCGACTCCCGCGACTCCCGGTATGTTGTCGCTCGCATCGCCCATAAGGGCCTTCAGGTCGATTATGTTAACCGGCTCGAAGCCGTATTCCTCTCGAAACGCCTCCTCGTCGTAGACCTTGACCTCGGTCTGACCCAGGCGGCTTTTGATATGGTATACCTCCGTGCCTCCGCCGATGAGCTGGAACGAGTCGCGGTCGCCCGTCACGAGCACGCAGCGTCCGCCCGCCTCGCGTGTTCGCTTTGCTATAGTGCCGAGAAGGTCGTCCGCCTCCCAGCCCTGCAGCTCGTAGCGGCGCACGTTCATCGCGTCCAGCACCTCCTTGAGTATCGGCATCTGGACGGCGAGCTCGTCCGGCATACCCTTGCGCTGAGCCTTATACTGCTCGTACTTCAGCTTGCGGAAGGTCGGACCGTGCAGATCGAAGGCGACGGCGAGAGCGTCCGGACGCACCTCGTTCACAACGCGCCTCAGGATGCTCAAAAAGCCGTAGATTCCGTTCGTCGGAGTGCCGTCGGGAGCGTTCAGCATTCTAATGCCGAAAAACGCCCTGTTCACTATGCTGTTGCCGTCAACAACCATTACGGTCATGGAGTGATCCCTCTTTCTCTTAAACTCTCTTCCACCTGACTCCGCCCGGGATATCGGTTATCTCGATACCCTCGGCTCTGAGAGCTTCTCTTATGGCGTCAGCCCCGGCGAAATCCTTCGCCTTCTTCGCCTCCATGCGGGCGATGAGCCGCGCCTTTATATCTCCGTCCTCATTTCCGTCCTCGGGTATAACGGTAAATTCCGCCTTCACGGGCTTTGCAGCCGCGTTCTTTTTCCTCAGCTCTCCGCTCTTTTCCATAAGTCCGAGAGATAGCACCCTGTCCGCCTCGGCTATTATCTGAAGCTTCGTCTTCCCGTTCGTCTTCGCCTTGAGCGCGTCGTAAAGGAAGGTGACGCCCATCGAGGTGTTGAGGTCGTTATCCATCGCAGAAATAAATCTGTCCCTGTACTCCTCCAGCGCGGCCCCGTCGGTCTCCCCGTCGTCCGGGTCGAGGGCTGCTATTTTCTGAATGAGCTTATTATACGCTCCAGAGGCGTTGTCAAGGTTCTCCCAGGTGAAGACGAGGCTCTTGCGGTAATGGCTCTGGAGGCAGAAGAAGCGGTAGGCGAGCGGGTCGTAGCCCTTCTCCTCGAGAAGCGAGACAGTCAGGAACTCTCCCTTCGACTTCGACATCTTTCCGTCCGGCGTGTTGAGGTGGGCGACGTGTACCCAGAAATTGCACCACTTGTGGCCGAGATACGCCTCGGACTGGGCTATCTCGTTTGTATGGTGCGGGAAGGCGTTGTCAATGCCGCCGCAGTGGATATCTATATCCTCGCCCAGATGCTTCATCGATATGCAGGAGCATTCGATATGCCAGCCGGGATACCCGACTCCCCAGGGCGAATCCCATTTGAGCGCCTGATCCTCGAACTTCGACTTGGTAAACCAGAGCGCGAAATCGTTTCTGTTCTTCTTATTGTCGTCCGCCTCGACGCCCTCCCGGACTCCGACGGCGAGATCCTCCTCCCTGAAGTCGTTGAAAACGTAATAGCTCTTGAGCTTCGAGGTATCGAAATACACGTTGCCGCCGGCTCTGTAGGCGTAGTTCGTATCAACGAGCCTGTTTATGACCTTAACGTATTCGTGTATGCAGTTAGTCGCCGGCTCCACCACGTCCGGGCGCTTTATATTCAGCTTCGCGCAGTCGGCGAAGAAGGCGTCGGTATAGTATTTTGCTATATCCATAACGCTCTTATGCTCGCGTCTTGCTCCCTTGAGCATCTTATCCTCGCCGGTGTCGCCGTCTGAGGCGAGGTGTCCGACGTCGGTGATATTCATAACGCGCTTCACGTTATAGCCGATAAAGCGCAGGTACTTTTCGAGCACGTCCTCCATGATATAGCTTCTGAGGTTCCCGATATGCGCGAAATGGTAAACGGTAGGGCCGCAGGTGTACATCTTCACGATATCCGGGTGATTAGGCACGAACTCCTCTCTCGTGCGTGTTGCTGAATTATAAAGCTTCATCGTTATTTCTCCAATCTCGTAAGAATATCCTTGATCTCGTCAAGCTGCGCTCTGAGATTTATGAGCTCGAGCTGGACGGGGTCCTGTACGCTTATCTGATCCACCTCTGTGGCGTAGTCCGTCTTCTTCCCGTCTATCCTCGCTATGCGGGCGGGAACGCCGACTGCCGTTGCGTTCGGCGGTATATCCTTCAGTGCGACAGCTCCCGCCGCTATGCGGCTGTTGTCCCCCACCTTTATCGGGCCGAGCACCTTCGCTCCCGCGCCGATTAGCACGTTGTTGCCGATAGTCGGATGCCTCTTTCCGCTCTCCTTGCCCGTTCCTCCGAGGGTGACGCCCTGATAGATGAGCACGTCGTCGCCTATCTCCGCCGTCTCTCCGACCACCACTCCGTCGCCGTGGTCGATAACGAGCCTGCGTCCTATCTTTGCCGCCGGGTGTATCTCAATGCCCGTTATGCGCCTCGTCCTCTGACTCACCCATCGGGCGAGGAACCTGAATCCGTGACCCCAGAGAAAATGGGCGCGTCTGTGCCTTCTGACGGCCTTGATGCCGGGATAGAGCAGCACGAGCTCCGCCGTGCTCTTCGCGGCGGGGTCTCTTGCCTTATATGCGGCTATAAGTTCCTTTAATTCTCCCATTTAATCCACTCCAATAAAAATACGAACGCCTCCTGTGACCCAAGGGATCACGGGAGGCGCTTATAAACGCGGTTCCACTCCGTTTTATATCTCGATGCGCCTTAACGCGGCAAAACGGAGGGGCATTTCCTCCCCTCTCGCTCCGAGGCGCACTTCACGGGATCCCGGCAAGCTCCGCTCACAGCCGACGGCGGCGCCTCTCTTCTGCCCTTATCCCCGCTACTCTTCCTCTTCACAGCGGCTTTTCAATTCATTATATTAGCATCTTGCGGAGCGCGTGTCAATTACTGCTCGAAAATAACCTTGCCGTTGTGAATGAAATAATCGCACATCGAGTAGATATTGAGCGCAAGGATAATGAGGACGCAGAGGTTGTTGACCGTGAAAACGCCCCAGCCGAGCTTTGCGAGCGGCTCTATGAGCATAATGGGTATGCAGAACATAGTAGTCGCCGTTTTGATCTTTCCAGACCAGCCTGCCGCCATGACCTTGTTGCGCGTCGCGGCTATCATGCGAAGTCCGTCCACTGCAAGGTCGCGTCCGATAACGACTATGGCGACCCATGCGGGCAGCTGACCGAGCTGGACGAAACAGACAAGAGCCGCCGTGACGAGAAGCTTATCGGCAAGCGGGTCGAGAAACTTGCCGAAATTCGTAACGAGCCCGCGGCTGCGCGCTATCTTTCCGTCCGCGAAATCCGTCACAGAGGCGAGGATGAAAACGCCCATGGCGACGTATTTCGAGATGAGAAATACCGATACTATGTAGAGCGGTACCAAAATCACTCTGAGTATCGTGAGCTTGTTCGGAAGATTCATAACGTCCTTCATTGTTATACCTCCAATTCGGCGACGCATTCGCCGTCAATTTCTCCGCGGATCACCGCGGTGTAGAACTCTCCTGCCTCTATGTTCTCGCCGGTGAACCAGATGACTCCGTCGACGTCGGGACTCTCGGCGAAGCTCCTTCCGGCGTACATATTCATCTCCTCGTCGTAGCCCTCGCAGAGAAGCTCGACCCTCTCTCCGACGCGCGAGGCGTTGAACCCGTCCATTATCTCCGCCTGAAGAGCGTTTATAAGCATAGCCCTCTCCTCGGCGACCTCGGTCGGGACGTGCGGCATACTGAAGGCGTCCGTCCCCTCCTCCGGCGAGAAGGGGAAAACTCCCGCCCTCTCGATACACGCCTCTCTCAAGAACTCGCATAGCTCCTCGAACTCAGCCTCGCCCTCGCCGGGAAGTCCGGTTATAAGGCTCGTTCTAAGAACAAGGCCGGGGATACGCTCTCTGAGCTTTTTGAAGAGCGCCTTTATATCGTCGCCCGAGCCGCGGCGGCGCATTTTTTTAAGTATTCCGTTGTTTATATGCTGTATCGGGATATCGAGGTACTTGAGTACCTTCTTCTCGGAGGCTATGGTATCGATAAGCTCGTCGTCCACGGCGTCGGGATAGAGATAGTGCAGCCTTATCCAGCGTATGCCCTCGATCTCGGCGAGCCTCCTTATAAGCTCGGAGAGGGCTTTCTTTTTATAAAGGTCAACGCCGTAAAGAGTCGGGTCCTGCGCCACTATTATAAGCTCGCGCACTCCGCTCTCCGCAAGGGCTCTCGCCTCCGCCTCAACGAGCTCCATCGGGCGGGAGCGGTATCTGCCTCTGAGCGAGGGGATAACGCAGTAGGCGCAGTTGTGGCTGCAGCCCTCGGCGACCTTTATATAAGCCCACGCGGGACCCGTGGAGACTATCCTCTGCTCCTCCCTGAGCGGCGCGCTTATGTCGTCGTAAAACTCCGGCTTTTCCCCCTCGGTCTCGATAGCCTCCACAACGCGCGAAACGCTTCCCGTGCCGAGAAGTCCGTCGATCTCCGGCATCTCCTTGAGAAGCTCCGATTTATATCTCTGCGCGAGGCAGCCGGTAACGATGAGCTTTTTCAGCTTTCCGCTCTCCTT